>CAYTFA010000369.1:0-2824 GCA_964436755.1 uncultured Rhodocyclaceae bacterium
CAACGAGCAGGGCTTCATGATGCGCCGCTTCGCCAGCATCAACGACCTGCCGATCAAGGAGAGCGAGCGCAAGTTCCACTGGCCGCTGGGGCGCCGCCCCGACGACCATCCGGGCCTTTCCGACCTCGGACTGTAGGCGACTGCCGACGCCTGCGGTCGTCCCGGTTGCCGCCGCTACTCCCCGCTGCGGTCGGGCAGCAGCCAGACCAGCAGCAGCGGGATGACCGGGATGGACAAGGCGAACACGACCCACAGCGCCACCGAGCGGCCGCGCTGCCGGGCCAGGATCGCGGTCGGAATCGTGGCAACAACAGTGATGACAGTGATCCAGACCATCGCCGACAGGCCGGACTCGACCATTTCCGGCGATAGGCCGAACGAGGCAAGCAGGGTACTCAGGGATTGATCGTTCATGGCGTGGTACTCCTCGGTGTCGGTGGTCCGCTACTCACGCGGGGACGAAGTCCGCCGCCTCGGCAATGAGACTCAGCGAACGCAGGCGCAACTCCGCATCGAAGACGTCGCTGACGAGGATCATCTCGTCGGCGCGCGTGGCTTCACGCAGGTCGGCAAAGCCCTGGCATACGGTTGCCGGGCTGCCGACGATGGCGACGGAAAGAAAATCCTCCACGGCGGCCCGTTCATGGGGCGCCAGTGACGCCAGGTAGCCATCCACCGGCGGCGGCAGGCAGCGGCGCTCACCGCGCACGATGCCGAGCACGCGCTGCTGGGTGCTGCTCGCCAGATACTCCGCCTCTGCGTCGCTGGGCGCGGCGATGACCGGCACGCCGACCATCACGTAGGGCTGCGCGAGCTGCGCGGACGGCCGGAACTGCTCGCGGTAGATGCGCAGGGCGTGATGCAGCGCCGCCGGCGCGAAATGCGAAGCGAATGCATAAGGCAGCCCCAGCTGCGCGGCGAGCTGCGCCGAAAACAGGCTCGACCCCAGCAGCCAGATCGGCACGTTGGTCCCCGCGCCGGGCACGGCAACGACGCGCTGGCCAGGCTCAAGCGGCCCGAGCAGCTTCTGCAGCTCGAGCACGTCACGCGGGTAGTCCGCTTCCGTCTCCGGCCGGTCGCGGCGCAAGGCGCGCATGGTGTAGGCATCGGTGCCCGGCGCGCGCCCCAGGCCGAGGTCGATGCGGCCGGGATACAGCTCGGTCAGCGTGCCGAAGGCTTCGGCGACGACGATGGGCGAATGGTTGGGCAGCATGATGCCGCCCGAGCCGACGCGGATGCGCGCCGTGCCACCGGCGATGTGGCCCACCAGAACGGCCGTGGCCGAGCTGGCGATGCCGGGGAAGTTGTGGTGTTCGGCCAGCCAGTAGCGTGCGAAGCCGAGCGATTCGACATGCCGCGCGGTGCGCAGCGCGATCTGCAGCGCATCGCCTACCGTGCCGCCTTCGCGCACGGCGACCAGATCGAGCATGGACAATTTCATGAAAGGGCTTTCCGGATTGCCTGACGACGCAAAGGCGCAAGCATACCCAATGCCGCGCTACCATTCGCCCATGGATCTCGAAATCCTCTCGCGCCATCCGGCCGGCGCCGCGCACCGCGTACCGCTGCTGTTCGTGCATGGGGCCTGGCACGGCGCATGGTGCTGGGCCGAGCACTTCCTCGACTTCTTCGCCGCGCCGGGCTTTGCCGCACACGCCGTCAGCCTGCGCGGCCACGGCGCCAGCGCCGGGCACGAGCGCCTGCGCCGCACGAGGATCGCCGACTACGTCGCCGATGTCGCCGCTGTTGCCGCCACCCTGCCGCAGCCGCCGGTGTTGATCGGCCATTCGATGGGCGGCCTGGTCGTACAGAAATTCCTCGAGCGCCACACGGTACCCGGCGCCGTGCTGCTGGCCCCCGTGCCGCCGAGCGGCGTGCTGGGCACCACGCTGCGCCTGGCGCGGCGGCATCCGCTGATCTTCGCCAAAGTAAACCTCACCCTGAGCCTTTACCCGCTGGTCGCCACCCCGGCACTCGCGCGCGAATGCTTCTTTTCCGAAGATATGCCGGATGCGCGGATCAACGCCTGCTGGGAGAAGCTGCAGGATGAATCCTTCCGCGCCTTCGTCGACATGCTGGCGCTCGACCTGCCGCGCCCGATACAGGGAAGCACCCCCATGCTGGTGCTGGGCGCAGGCAAGGACACGATCTTCACTCCCGCCGAGGTGAGCGCCACGGCGGCTGCCTGGGGCGCCGAACTCGAAATCCTTCCCAGCATCGCCCATGACATGATGCTGGAGCCGCAGTGGCAGGCGGTGGCGATGCGGATTTCCGAATGGCTCGGACGGACGCAATCGCACTAGCGCCCACGGCGCTCCGCTCCTGAACGCACCGCCACAAAGAAAAAAGGTTTCCAGCCTATCGACTGGAAACCCTTGGTATTACTGGTCGGGGCGGCGGGATTCGAACTCGCGACCCCTTGCACCCCATGCAAGTGCGCTACCAGGCTGCGCCACGCCCCGACGCCGCGGATTATAGCAGCAGCAGGCGCCGCCTTAGGCGGTGCGCAGGAATTCGATGATCGCGGCGAGTTCGGCGCGCAGCGAAACGGGGGCCGCGGCGGGTGCGGCCTCGTGTGCATCGTGCGGCTTGCCCGGACCGTCTTCGAGACGATTGCGCGCGCCGCTGATCGTGAAGCCTTCCTGGTACAGAAGTTCGCGGATGCGGCGCACGAGCAGCACTTCATGGTGCTGGTAGTAGCGGCGGTTGCCACGCCGCTTGACCGGGCGCAACTGGGTGAACTCCTGCTCCCAATAGCGCAGGACGTGCGGCTTGACGCCGCACAGTTCGCTGACCTCGCCGATGGTGAAGTATCGCTTCGCCG
>CAYTFA010000370.1:0-2823 GCA_964436755.1 uncultured Rhodocyclaceae bacterium
ACTCGCGGCGGGCATCCTCCGGCGCCGATTCCTTGCGCGACGCGTCGAGGCGGCCCCGGTACTGCAAATCCAGCGCGGCGTTGTAGCCGAAGAAATCGGGCGTACACACGGCGCCATAGGCACGGGCCACCGCTTGCGTCTCGTCGAACACGTAGGGGAAGGGGAATTCCAGTTCGCGCGCAAGGCGCTCCATGTTCTGCCACGAATCCTCCGGATAATCGGTGGGATCGTTGCTCATTACCGCGATGCTGCCGATGCCGAGCGCGGCGAGCTCCTTGGCATCGCGCACGATGCGGTGGATGACGGCCTTGACGTAAGGGCAATGGTTGCAGATGAACATCACCAAGAGGCCCCGCGGCCCGCGGGCGCTGGCCAGGGTATGGCGCCGGCCATCGATGCCTGGCAGGTCGAAGTCGATGGCAGGGCGGCCAAAGTCGCAAACGGGCGGGGAGAGGCTGACCATGCGGGCAAGCGGGGAATTGAGGATAATCACAGCATGATACCGAGATTCTTCTGCCGCTTTCCCTTGCATCCGGGCGCCGCGGTGGAACTCGACGCCGATGCCGCCCATCACGCCCTGAAGGTATTGCGCATCGGCGACGGCGACGCGGCGGTCCTGTTCGACGGCCGCGGTGGTCAGTGGCGCGCGACCCTGCATCCCGTGGGCAAGGCGCTGCGCGCGACGCTCGTGGAATTCGAGGAAGCGGACCGCGAACCGGAACTGGCGCTGACGCTGGTTCAGGGACTGCCGGGTGGCGACAAGATGGACCTGGTCGTGCAGAAGGCCGTCGAGCTTGGTGTGCGGCGTATCCAGCCCGTCACGGCAAAGCGCAGCCTGGTACGGCTTGCGGGCACGCGGGCGGAGCGCCGCGTGGAACACTGGCGCAACATCGCGATCGCCGCCTGCGAGCAGTCAGGGCGCAACGCGGTACCGGCAGTCGCGCCGATTCTTGATCTGCCGCAATATCTGGCCGCGGCGGCGCGGGAGGATGAGCTACGCTTCGTATGTGCGCCCGGCGCGGAAGGAGCGTTGCGCGGGATGGCGGCACCGGACGGGCCGGTAAGCCTCTTGGTGGGGCCGGAGGGCGGCTTCGAAGAGGGTGAATTGAGGGCGGCGCGTGCCGCCGGGTTTCGCGCCTTGGGACTTGGGCCGCGCGTGCTGCGCAGCGAAACCGCCGGGCTTGCGGCCGCGGCGGCGATGATGGCACTTTGGGGAGATTGGTGATGTTCGAATCCGCGGAACTCGGTCACAAGATCGACAAGCAAACCTACAAGAAGGAAGTTCCCGCCCTGCGCCTCGCCCTGCAGGACGCCCAGTACGACCTCAAGGAAAACGGCAAGATTCCCGTCGTCGTGCTGGTCAGCGGCCAGGACGGCGCCGGCAAGGGCGAGACGATCAACATCCTCTACGAGTGGATGGATCCGCGCTTCATCTCGACGCTGGCGTTCTCCGCGCCCACGGACGAGGAGAGGCAGCGGCCGTTCATGTGGCGCTACTGGCGCGCACTGCCGCCAAAGGGCCGCATTGGCGTGTTTGCCGGTTCCTGGTATTCGAGCCCGATCCACGATCGGCTCGAAGGCAACATGAGCCGCGCCGACATGGACGCACGCATCGACCAGATCAACCGCTTCGAAGCGATGCTGGTGAACGAGGGCGCGCTGGTGCTGAAGTTCTGGTTCCACCTCACCAAGGATGGACAGAAGCGGCGCCTGAAGGCGCTCGAGAAGGACCCGAAGACGGCCTGGCGCGTCACCAAGTGGAACTGGGACCGCCTGAAGACCTACGACAAGCTGCAGGACGTGGTCGGCCACGTGCTGCGCATGACCAATACGCCATGGGCGCCCTGGATCATCATCGAGGGCGAGGACGACCGCTACCGCTCGCTGACGACGGGCAAGATTCTGCTCAAGGCGATCCGCGAGCGCCTCGCCGAACCGGCCAAGCTGACCACGCCCGTGGCGCCGCCGGTGCGGGTAAACATCGACGGCCGCAACGTGCTTTCCGAACTCAACCTTGGCCACAAGCTCAGCGAGGACGACTACGAGGAGCAGCTGGCGAAGTGGCAGGGCAGGCTGTCCGAACTGGTGCGCGACCCGCGCTTCAAGACCCGGTCGGTGGTCTGCGCCTTCGAGGGCGCCGATGCAGCAGGCAAGGGCGGCGCCATCCGCCGCATCGCCGCGGCGCTGGATGCACGTGACTACCAGATCGTGCCGGTGGCGGCGCCGACCGAGGAGGAGCGTGCCCAACCCTACCTGTGGCGCTTCTGGCGGCACATCCCGCGCAACGGCCGCGTCACGATCTTCGACCGCACCTGGTACGGACGCGTCCTCGTCGAGCGCGTCGAAGGCTACTGCGCCGAAGCCGACTGGCTGCGCGCCTATTCCGAGATCAACGACTTCGAGCACGACCTGGCCGGTGCCGGCGTCATCGTCGTCAAGTTCTGGCTGCAGATCAGTCAGGAAGAACAGTTGAAGCGCTTCAAGGAGCGCGAGAAGGTCGAGTTCAAGCGCTTCAAGATCACCGAGGAAGACTGGCGCAACCGCGAGAAGTGGGATGCCTACCAGGAGGCGATCTGCGACATGGTCGATCGCACCAGCACCGGCATCGTGCCGTGGACCCTGGTCGAGGCCAACGACAAGGGCTATGCCCGCGTCAAGGTACTGCGCACGATCTGCGAACGCATCGAGGCCGAGCTCGAGGGCAGGCCGATCCCGCAAGCCAGGTCGGAAAAGCCGGCTAAGGAAAAGAAGGACGGCAAGGACAAGGACAAGAAGGACAAGAAGGCCGGCAAAGCCGCCGATGTCGTGCCTGCGCCCGGGCCG
>CAYTFA010000371.1:0-2813 GCA_964436755.1 uncultured Rhodocyclaceae bacterium
GCCTCGAGCGGGCTGGCGGTGACGACGGCAATCAGCTGTCCGGGCTGGGCGAGTTCGGCCAGCGCCAGGGCATCGGCCGAGGCGGACAGCGGCGGGAGATCGATGCGCTGGCCGGCCCTGGGCAGGGCGGGCAGCGCGAGCAGGGACGTCATCGCGAACTGGCTACGGGAAGGGCGCGAATTATACGCAGCGGCGCCCAGGCGCCCGGCGGACCAGGTACGAACGGTGGGATAATTCAAATGTCGCCCAGACCCCGGGACACCCAGATGCCGTATCGCCTGGCCTCGTTGCTTGTACTGGTTCTGCTCCTCGCCGCGCAGGCGGCCTCGGCAGCGAGCTACCGCTTCTCGCCGGTCAACCAGTGGGACATTGGCAAGACGGCTGCCTACTGGAATCCGATCATTCGCTACGTAAGCGACAAGAGCGGAGTCCGGCTCGAGATGAAGATCGGCCGTACGTCGGCCGACACCACGGCCTATGTGCTGGCCCAGGAAGTCGAATTCGTGTTTTCGAACCACCTGTTCAGCCCGGACCGGGAGCGGCTGGGATGGAAGGTGTTCGGCCGGCGCTGGACGCCGCCGCTGCATGGACAGATCGCGGTACCAGCCGACTCGCCCATCAACCGCCTTGAGGATTTGAAAGGGCAGGAGGTTGTCTTTGCCGGGCCGGAGGCCTTCATCGGCTACAAGGTGACCTACGGCGAACTGCTGTCCCGCGGGATAGACGTCAAACCGGTGTTCGCCGGCAACCAGAATGCCGCCTTCGTCCAACTGTTTTCCGGCCGGGCACGGGCCGTAGGCAGCAACTCGGCGCTGATAGACGGGTACACCCTCAAGGAAGGGCGCAGGTTTCGCGTGCTATGGACGTCGGAGCCCTCCCATGACCTGGCCCTCATGGCGTCGGGCAAGGTGCCCGAAGCCGACGTCAAGGCGGTGGCGTCGGCGTTCATCGGCATGCATCGCGATCCGGTCGGCAAGGCGATACTGCAGCGGGCGTCGCAGGACGTGGGCCTGGATCCGCAGGCCTATTTCCTGCCAGCGACGAATGCCGACTACGCGTCGTACCGCCGCTTCTACCTTACGGCGCCGCCTTCGCTGCGATAAGTTCGGACGGGCTTGCCCATGCTATCCCGCCTGCTGCCGCAATCCCTCGTTGCGCGGGTTTATGCGCTGTATTCGATTGCACTGCTGTTTGTCGTCGGTGGCAGCCTGGCGCTGTTCTTCCACCACCAGTTCGGGCAGGCCATCGAAGAGGCCGAGCAGTCGGCGACGATGCTCATCGAAGTGGTGGCGCAAACGGTTTCCGACAGCGCCGTCATCGGCGACTACGACACCATCCAGCGAACGCTGGACAAATCCATCGTCCGCTCGCAGTTTTCGTCGGCACGCTATCTGGACCTTGCCGGTGGCAGCGTGGCCAGCCACAACGTCGCGGCGGAACCGGCATTCGTTCCGGAATGGTTGCGCAACCTGGTGGCGGATCGTCTGTACGACGTGAATCGCGCGATTTCCGTTGGCGGCCGCGACTATGGGGTGCTGCGCCTGTCGTTTGCCGTCGATGCTGTCGCGGGCGAGATTTGGCGGCTGATCCGCACCGCGATGGCGATGGGCCTGGCGGGTCTGCTTGGCGGGCTGCTGCTGATCTGGTTTCCCTTGAAGCAATGGCTGGGGTCCCTGGAGCGGGTCGGCGGCGGGACGCGGGAGTCCGACAGTGGACCCGGCCGGGACAAGGATGTGGTGGTCGAGGACCTTCCCCTCGAGTTCCGCCCCGCCTTCCAGGCGCTGCAGCGAACGACGGAAAGCCTGCGTCTCGAACTGGTGGCGCGCGAGCAGGCCTTGGCGTCCCTGCGGCGGGCGGTAGCCGGGCTCACCCCCGGTGATACGGCGGATGCGACCGCAGGCGCCGGCGACATTGCCTCGCTGTCGAGCACCGTCGCGCAACTCGTCGAGGAGAGGGAGGCCGGTCGCCGTGCGCTGCAGAAGGCCAAGGAAGTGGCCGAAGCCGCCAATCGCGCCAAGAGCGAGTTCCTTGCGAACATGAGTCATGAAATCCGTACGCCGATGAACGGCATCATCGGCATGACGGATCTCGTCCTCGACACCGCGCTGGATGCCGAGCAGCGGGAATTCCTCGGCATCGTCAAGTCCTCGGCGGAATCCCTGCTGCGCATCATCAACGACATCCTCGATTTCTCGAAGATCGAAGCGGGGAAGATGGCCATCGAACGCGTGGCATGCGACGTACGGGAACTGGTGGGAGATGCGGGCCGGGCGTTGGCTTTCGCAGCCGAAGAGAAGGGGCTGACCCTATCGGTGCATGTGGATCCGGCGGTCCCCGAGACCATGGTGTCGGATCCGCTGCGACTGCGCCAGATACTGCTTAACCTCCTGGGCAATGCGATCAAATTCACGGAGCGCGGTGAAGTCGGCATCGATGTGGCAACGGAGTCGATGGCCAGCGGCGCGCCAGCCCTCGGCTTCACGGTGCGGGACACAGGCATCGGCATTGCCGCCGACAAGCTCGAACACGTGTTCGATGCGTTTGCGCAGGAAGACGGCTCGGTAACACGCCGCTTTGGTGGCACAGGGCTTGGTTTGACCATTACGCGGCGTTTGACCGAGCTGCTTGGCGGGCGCATTTGGGTCGAAAGTGAAGTCGGCAAGGGAAGTCGCTTTCACGTCGCCGTGCCGATCGGAAGTCCCCCCTCAGTGGCGGGCGGCGATGCAGCAGGCGATGTGGCCCGGAATTCTGGGCTTGCGGCCACGACCGGGGCACAGGACAGGCCAGCGGTACTGCTCGTCGAGGACAATCCG
>CAYTFA010000372.1:0-2809 GCA_964436755.1 uncultured Rhodocyclaceae bacterium
AAAGTTGTTCGAGATTGACGCCACCGGGATTCTGTCCGCCCAACGCAGTGCCCAAACCGCCTGCTGCGAACGGGTTGGAATCATAGTGGGTATTCATGCCGCCATTGCCATACACGGCAACGCCGACCGCCATATCCCAGCCCAGTTTCTTGTTGTACCCCAGCTCGGGAACCAGAAAGTTCTTCTGCCCGTCACCACTCCAACTACCGTTGAAAGCACCGGCACCAAACGTATTGCCGGTAATTTCGGCACTACGCCGCGGCATGAAATAGTCCACGCCAAGATCGAGGCGATCACCGACCTCGGTAATGCCCGCCGGGTTCGTCGCGGCAGCCAGACCGTCCTGCGGGAGCGCGATGCCCACGCCGGCCATGCCTTTGGCCTTCATGCCATAACCGTGCGAGAAGTAGCCATTCGTGGCCATCGCCGGTACCGACAGGGCACCCAGCGCAATAACTGCAGCGATCTTGTTGAGCTTCATTACGTCCCTCCCTTGGGAAATCTTTCGTTTCAGACAGTTATTAATTGAATCTCAGGTGATTCTTCAAGTCCAGAGATTATTGGCTCTGGAAAGGTGTCGTGTTGCAGTCGCGCTACATGAACAGACAGACATCGGACTTCTGCGCGATGGGCAGGAACGTGGCGGCGCCAGCGTAGTCGAGCCCGTCAATGAAGTCATCGTGGGTAAAGCCGAAGAGATCCACCGTCATCTGGCAGGCGATGAACTTGACGTCGGCCTCGCGGCTCAGCGATCGAAGTTCCTCGATTGATGCCACGCCGTTGTTCTTGATCGTCTGCTGCATCAGCATGGTGGCGACGGATTCGAAGCCGGGAATGCCGGCCTGCAGGAGATTGGGGATGTTCCAGTTGATACCTTTGAACCAGTCCGGGCCAAAAGGCATTTTCATGGGCATACCCGGGTTGCCGAGCGGACTTACCTTCAGGTCCGAGATATCCTTCTTCAGCAGGTTCAAGCCATAAAAGGTAAAGAAGATCTGCACATCCCAACCCAAGGCTGCAGCCGTTGAGCCCAGGATGAAGGGCGGATACGCCCAGTCGAGCGTTCCCTTGGTGGCGATGATGGACAGCGAAGGGGTCTTCGCTTCCTCATGCTGGCGCAATGCCTCTTCCAGCTTCTTGGGCAGGAGTTCCTCGAGGCGACGGTTGATCAGTTCGTCGATGTTTGCAATCTCAGGTGTAGCGCCCATGTGTCTCCTCCTCGTCGGCACGGCCTAGACAAGCATGATCGGACATATCGCGCTGCAACAACCAGCACATTCTTTCTATGTCCCCATAGTAGGTGGTGATAACCAGACACCAGCACAGCCGGCGCATCGTCAGCGCCGGGTTAGCCCGCATTCAGCAAATGAACCGCCCGGCTCCCTAGATCCGGGCCGGAGCAGCGGGAATTACTTGCGCTTGAGGAAGAACTCGAATTCCTTGTCCTTCTCGGCGCTACCCAGCAGTTCGTTTCCGGTCTGCTTGGCGAACGCGGCGAAATCCTTCACCGAGCCCGGATCCGTGGCCATGATGCGCAGCACTTGTCCGGGTTGCAGCTCGGCCAATGCCTTCTTGGCACGCAGGATGGGCAGCGGGCAGTTGAGCCCGCGGGCGTCGAGTTCCTTGTCGAAATTCATGTTCTGATCCTCTCTCGTCTAATGGTTGCAGACCAACAGATCTTGTAATTAAGCGAACGATGATATATCGGTTCGCCCCCACCGATCATCAAGCGATCGACTGATAGTATAAGTTTTGCGGATGGTTCGCTTGGGCGAAGAAGTACCAGCGCTCCGCCAGCAGCCCGAGGTACTGGATCAGGAAAGCGGTGGCCAGTATTCCGGTACTGCCCTGCGTGCCGAGCAGCAGCAGCGGCAGGGGCAGGACGAAGGATGTCGCAAGGAAGGACCACTTCACCACCTTCAGCATCGCCTTCGGGCGGCCGTGGAAGAACTCCCCGGTATTGAAGTTCCCGCCCATGAAGCCCTGTGCCTTCTGCACGATGCGCGGATGCTTCACCCCGATCGCCGTTTGCAGCGTCGATTTCGGCCGCAGCCGGGCATTGCGGTGCAGCGACGCCACGCGGCCGATGAAGGCCAGAAGCGTAAGAATCGCCGCCCAAACGGCGAGGAATCCCACCAGTTCGGGCGCCGTCGCCGAAGCAAACCCCGCGGCCAAAGTGAAGCCCGACGCACCACCGAGAAGGACGTAATTGACCACCGTCAGCGGCGAGTGCCATTCGGCGAGGAACTTGAGCGAGGCGTAGATCATGGCGGTACACAGGAACAAGGCGAACGCCAGTACGGTGCCGGCGACGCCGAGGATCGCGGTCGGGTCGACCGGAAGCCCGCCCGGCAGGGTCATCAGCACCGGGTGCCAGTCGAGCCAGTGCGCCAGTCCGTAGAGGAACACCAGGCCCATGAAGGCGGGGAGGACGATGACTTCGCGCGACAGCCACGAGGTGCGCCACTGCGTCGCAGCCCGCCAGGCGCGTTCCGGGTGCCCCAGATGGAAAAAGGATGCGCCAAGGCCCGCTGCGGCCAGTGCAAGCGAGAGCAGCGAGCCCTGGCCGTAGAACGCATGGGCGTCCGGCTGCGGCAGCAGCTTGAATGCCGAGTAGGACTGTGCCGTGAACAAGGCGAGGAACAGGCCCTGGGCGGCACCGATCAGCGTGGTGAGGAAAATGACGGAAAACGCGGGTTGCACGGCAGCTCTTACCAGGTAGTGACGTCGTCGAGCGTCGGCTCCGCCATGCCCGGCTTCGGCAGTTGGCGGTCGACCTTGAGCGGATTGTCGGCGCGCTCGAGCTCGT
>CAYTFA010000373.1:0-2802 GCA_964436755.1 uncultured Rhodocyclaceae bacterium
CAGCGCAGAGGCCAACCTCGCCGTGCGCACCGTGCGCAGGATCGACGGCGTACGCGCGGTCCATTCGAGCATACGCGTCGGCCAGAAGTAGCCGGCGCCAACGGAGCAGTTCAGCGCGCGGGTCGGTCCGGGGCGACATTGGGTCCGCTACATGCGCGGGCCGAGGAAGTTGCCGAGACGCTGGTCCACCGTCAGGATGTGTTCGGTGAGCCAGCGCTCCAGGTAATCGATCTCGGCTTCGGCGACGCCGCGCTCGGTGCGGCCCAGTTCCGCCTGCAGTGCCCGCGCCGCATTGATCAATTCGCGGTGGGCGGCCTGGTGCTGCGCCATGCCGTCGAAGCGATGCTTCAGCATCAGCCGCTCCTCGTGGCTGAAATGCCAGACCGTGCAGTTGATGAGCTCCTCGAGGATTGCCGCGAGGTACGCCGGCGGCTCCCCATCGGCGACGGCCTGGTTGAGGACGTTGAAGGTATTGACGAGCTTGCGGTGGTCTTCGTCGATCTCCTCGACGCCGACGCTGAGGATCTTGGTCCAGGTAATGTCTTTCATGGCGATTCCCCCGTTTCGATGGATGTTCCGCAGGCAGCACAATGCCGGCCGCGGACGAAGGTCGGCTGGCCGCATTGCGTGCAGTTCCTGTACTGGGCCGCGCCGCAGCCCGGACAATGGCGGCTGCCCGCCGGCAGTGTCATGCCGCAGGCCTGGCACTGGCCGCGCGCAATGCGCCGCAGCATGAGCTTTTCCTGCGAGAACAGCTTCTTCTGGAAGAAGTAGATCAGGCCCAGCGCCGCGAGGATCGCCGCCAGCATCACGAAATAGTGCCAAAGCGCTACCAGGCGGTAGTGCTCGAGCAGCTCGATCACCTGCCGGATCAGCCGGTGCGGAATGATGTCGTAGACGAGTCGCATCACGCGGAACAGCACGGGGATGCAGACGACGACCAGCAGGTGCGAGGACACCAGTACCTGGAAACGGCTGCCGCGGTCGATGCTGCGCGCATTCCAGACGTAGAAGGCGATCAGCACCGGTAGCAGGAAGGCCAGTTCCATGGCCAGGCGCTTCACCGGATGCCAGAAGTTCATGGCGCGCAGCTCGTCGCGCAGCGCGTCACGCTCCGCCGGTCCGATGCGCTCGACGAGGTCGAACAGGAGGCGCACCTTCGGATCGGCGCCGAGCGAGGCCTCGAGTTCGGTCAGCCGCCGCGCCTGCTCGTTGAGCGACGACGTCGCTCCGGTCACGCGCTTGCCGATGGCTGACACGTCCGCGCCGCCGCCCTGCGTCTGCCCCTGCCCGGCGATGTTCTCCAGCAGCCGCGTGTCGTAGGCGCCCTTGCCGCGCTCCAGTTCGCCGCGCAGCGCCTGCGACTCGCGCTGCGTATCGCTGTACTGGCGCAGCGACTGGGCCAGGCGGGAATCGTCGCGGATCGCTGCATAGGCCTTCATCACGGGCTGGCACAGCGGATACATGCCTTCGCCCGCCGGGTCCGCCGGCGGCGTGTAGGGACGCGTGTTGTGCGTTACGACCAGTCGGGTCAGGTTCTCGAGCCGGCTCGACGGGTTCCAGTTGCCGTTGAGCACGATGTCCTGGCAGAGCTGCGGAATGCGCTGCTCCGGTCCCTGCAGCTGCCGCGTGTGGACATCGAGGCCGTCGAAAATCGAGGAGAGGATGAAGACGTCGAGAAAGACCAGGACGATCACCGCCGCCTTGCTCAGCGGCTGGTTGTCGAGGTGGGTCAGGCGCCGGCGGAAGGCGCCGGCGCGCGCGAGCAGAGACTTGAACATGCGACTACCCCCTGTTTCCCCCTGCTACCGGCTTTCCGGCAGCCAGAAGGAGTTTACCCCTGGCTGACCCTCTCACCGATTCCCGGCGGCTTTGCAGTACGGTCGCAGTGGTCGGCGATGGCGGTGACGAGCTGAGGCAGCAGCGCCGGGGGCAGGTCATGGCCCATACCGGGAATCACCAGCAGCACGGCGCCGGGAATCTGTCGCGCCGTGTCGCGCCCGGCAGCGAGCGGCACCAGAGGGTCCTCGGCGCCGTGGATCACCAGCGTCGGCGTCACGATGCGCCGCAGTTGCTTGCGCCGGTCGCCGGCGGCGATGATGGCGAGCAGCTGGCGCGCAGTGCCGGCCGGGTCGTAGGCGCGGCGCACGCTGCGACCGACGCGTTGGCGCAGTTCCTCGCGCGGCACCGGGTAGGCCGGGCTGCCGATGACGCCGAAGGCTTCGACGAGGTGCTCGATCACCGAATCCGGGTCCTTCGGATCGTCCGGACGCGCCAGCAGCACCTTGCGTGCCGCCGGCGTCGGCTTGGAGACGCGGCGATTGCCGCTGGTGGACATGATGGAGGTGAGGCTCAGCACGCGTTCCGGATGCTCGGCGGCCAGCACTTGCGCGATCATGCCGCCCATCGAGGCGCCGACCACGTGGGCGCGGGCGATGCCGAGGCGGTCCATGAGGCCGAGCGCATCCTGTGCCATGTCCGCCAGCGTGTAGGGTGTTTTCACCGGCAGGCCAAGGGCGGCGGCAGCCATCGCCAGCATCAGGTTGCCCCGCCGCTTGCCGGGCGCACGCCCGGAAAGGCCGCAGTCGCGGTTGTCGAAGCGGACGACACGATACCCGCGCGCCACCAGCCGCTGGCAGAACTCGTCGGGCCAGCTGGTGAGCTGCATGCCCAGGCCCATGATGAGGACGATGGCCGGACGCGCCGGATCGCCCAGCGATTCGTACTCGATGTGCATGCTCAGTGCAGGGTCGGACGCGCGGCAGGCTTGCGCCGGGCAGGCCGTGCAGCCACGGACGGTGC
>CAYTFA010000374.1:0-2799 GCA_964436755.1 uncultured Rhodocyclaceae bacterium
GCCACCACGCGGTTGGCCAGGCCGATGGCCAGCGCCTCGTCGGCGCCGACCGGGCGGCCGGTGAGGATCAGGTCCAGCGCGCGCGAATGCCCGATCAGGCGCGACAGCCGTATCGTGCCGCCGTCGATCAGCGGTACGCCCCAGCGTCGGCAGAAGATGCCGAAGGTAGCGGTCTGCTCCACCACGCGCAGGTCGCACCACAGGGCGAGTTCGAGCCCGCCGGCCACGGCATAGCCCGACACGGCGGCGATCACGGGCTTGGAAAGCAGCATGCGCGTGGGTCCGAGCGGCGCATCGCCTTCCTCCCCGAGCGACCATTCGCCCGGGTTGGCGTCGAAGGCCTTGAGGTCCGCGCCGGCACAGAAGTGACCGTTGGCGCCGCAGAGGACCGCCACGTGCTGCGCCGGGTCGGCGTCGAACGCGCGGAAGGCATCCGCCAGCGCCTGTGCCGTGGGCCGGTCGACGGCATTGCGCGCCTGCGGGCGATCGATGACGACCGTCGTTACAGCGCCATTGTGTTCGACGCGAACAGTCATCCGGGCTTCAGCACGGATTCGTGGTCGAAGTCGCCGTCCCGCCGCTCGCCGGCGGCCACGAGCACGGGGTACATGCGCAGCATGTCGTCGCGCAGCTCGTCATAGGGCAGGTCGTCGAACTCGCCACGCTGCTTCACGTATTCCATGTGGCGCTGGTTGGCGGAGTTGTAGGGATGCATCAGCGAGTCGTGCTCGCCATCGAAGTCCAGCGGCAGCACGCCGAAACGTTCGCACATGGCCAGGTTGAAGGCCGGCGTCGCCTTGACCCACTTGCCGCCGAGCAGCAGGCTGACGTAGCCATGCCAGGCATAGATGTCCGAACCGAGCATTTTCGCCAGCTTCTCGGTGGTCAGGTGGTTCTTCACGTCGGCGAAGCCCGGGCGCGCGGGGATGCCGACGGCGCGCAGGCAGGCGCAGTAGAGCAGGGCCTTGGGCACGCAGTAGCCGACGCGCTTGGCGGCGCACGTGCTGGCGCGCATCGCCACGCGTTCCATGCTGCAACTGTAGGGATCGTAGCGGACCTCGTCGCGCACGGCGTAGTAGAGGCTCAATGCCTTTTCCTTGGCTGTATCGCCGCTGACATGGGCGGCGACGAATTCGCGCACCGCCGGATGGTCGTGGTCGATGAATTCGGTGGCGGCCAGCCACGCAGGATTGATCGCGCTCATACGGACTCGGGCCAGGCGCGCGACAGCAGGGTGGCGAAATCGGCGTTGGCCGGCAGGGTGCCGAAGGTAGCGCCCCAGTGGCCGGGCGTCAGGCGCGAAGCGCAGAAGGCCTCGGCTACCGGCGCCGGTGCGTGACGCAGCAGCAAAGCGCCCTGCATCGCCAGCGCGATGCCCTGGGTCAGTTCGCGCGAGCGGATCTCGATGTCCTGCGGGTTGCCCAGGCCCTTCTGCAGCGCACCGACGAAGCTGTCGAAGGCGCGATTCTTCCCCAGCGCCGGGGCGATTTCCGCCGTCAGCACCTCGATGCTCTTCGGGTGGCGCGCCATGGCGCGCAGGGTGTCCAGGCACATCACGTTGCCCGAGCCTTCCCAGATGGAATTGAGCGGGCTCTGGCGGAAGTTGCGCGGCATCGGGCCTTCGTCGACGTAGCCGTTGCCGCCATGCACTTCCATGGCCTCGGCCGAGACAGTCGGGCAGCGCTTGCAGATCCAGTACTTCGCCACCGGGGTGAGGATGCGGCGCAGCAGGCTTTCCACCTCGTCTTCCTGGGCGTCGAAGGCGCGCGCCAGCCGCAGCGAGAGTGCGGTCGCCGCCTCGACCTCGAGCGCCATGTCGGCCAGCACGTTCCTCATCAGCGGCTGGTCGATCAGCCGCTTGCCGAAGGCAGAGCGCAGGCCGGCATGGTGCATGGCCTGGGTCAGCGCCGCGCGCATGATGCCGGTGCTGCCGATGGCGCAATCCAGCCGCGTGTAGACGCCCATCTCCAGCACCGTCGGGATGCCGCGGCCTTCCTCGCCGACCAGCCAGCCCAGCGAGCCCCAGAACTCCATCTCGGTACCGGCGTTGGAACGGTCGCCGAGCTTGTCCTTGAAGCGCTGGATGCGCATTTCGTTGAGCCGTCCGTCCGGCGTCCAGCGCGGCACGAAGAAGCACGACAGGCCCTTGGCCGTCTGCGCCGTGACGAGGAAGGCGTCGCACATCGGCGCCGAGAGGAACCACTTGTGCCCGGTGATGCGCCAGGTGCCGTCGCCAGTGGGTTCGGCACGCGTTGTGTTGGCGCGCACGTCCGAGCCGCCCTGCTTTTCGGTGAGGCCCATGCCGATCAGCACGCCGGCCTTCTGCGCCGCCGGGATGAAGCGTTGGTCGTAGTCGCGCGAGAGCAGCTTGGGCATCCAGTCGCGGGCCAGTTCCGGCACGTGGCGCAGCACCGGCACCGCGCCGTAGGTCATGGTGGTCGGGCACAGCGAGCCGCACTCGATCTCGGCGAACATGACATAGGCGGCAGCGCGGGCGACGTGGGCGCCGGGCTTGGGATCGGCCCAGGGGCCGGTGTCGCAGCCGTTACGCTTGAGCCAGCTGAGGCATTCGTGCCACGACGGATGGAAATCCACCTCGTCGCGGCGGTTGCCATAGCGGTCGAAGAGCTTGAGCACCGGCGGATAGACGTTGGCCAGGCGGCCGTGCTCTATCCACTCGGCGCTGCCCGTTTCGGCGCCGCGCGCCGTCAGCCAGTCCTGCGCCCAGCCCGCGCCCTGCGTGACGACGGCCTCCTGCAGCGGCCGGTTGTTCAGGTAGGCGTTGTAGTTCTCCAGCGC
>CAYTFA010000375.1:0-2795 GCA_964436755.1 uncultured Rhodocyclaceae bacterium
CCCTGCTCAAGAACGGCCCGCGTGCCCTGGCCGAGTGCAAGGCGCTGATCGCGGCCGTGGCGTGGAAGCCTCTGTCGCCAGAGGTGATCGAGGATACTGCGCAGCGCATCACGCGCCTGCGTGCCAGCGAGGAGGGCCGCGAGGGAATGACGGCCTTTCTCGAAAAGCGCAAGCCGGGCTGGGTGATGGGGAGCTGACATGTTTAACAAGATACTGATCGCCAACCGGGGAGAAATCGCCTGCCGCGTGATCAAGACGGCACGCCGCATGGGCATCCGCACCGTCGCCGTGTATTCCGAAGCCGATGCCGGCGCCCGCCACGTGCGTCTCGCCGACGAAGCGGTGTGCATCGGGCCGGCGCCGGCGCGTCAGTCCTACCTGCTCGGCGAACGCATCATCGAGGCGGCGCGGGCGACCGGCGCACAGGCGATCCATCCGGGCTACGGCTTCCTTTCGGAGAACGAAGCTTTTGCCGAGGCCTGCGCGGCGAACGGCATTGCCTTCGTCGGCCCGCCGGTCAGCGCGATTCGTGCCATGGGCCTCAAGTCGGAAAGCAAGAAGCTGATGGAAAAGGCCGGCGTGCCGCTGACGCCCGGCTACCACGGCGACGAGCAGGAGCCGGCTTTCCTCAGGAAGCAGGCGGATGCCATCGGCTACCCGGTGCTGATCAAAGCCAGCGCCGGCGGCGGCGGCAAGGGCATGCGCGCGGTGCTAAAGGGCGAGGAGTTCGCCGAGGCGCTGGCCTCCTGCCAGCGCGAAGCGAAGTCCTCCTTCGGCGACGAGCACGTTCTGATCGAGAAGTACCTGCAACGTCCGCGCCATGTCGAGATCCAGGTGTTCGGCGATAGCCACGGCAATTGCGTCTACCTGTTCGAGCGCGACTGCTCGGTGCAGCGCCGGCACCAGAAGGTGCTTGAAGAGGCGCCGGCGCCGGGCATGACCGCCGAGCGCCGAGCGGCGATGGGCAAGGCGGCCGTGGATGCGGCGCGCGCCGTCGGCTATGTCGGTGCCGGCACGGTCGAATTCATCGCCAACCAGGACGGCAGCTTCTACTTCATGGAAATGAACACGCGGCTGCAGGTCGAGCACCCGGTGACGGAGATGATCACGGGCCTCGACCTCGTCGAATGGCAGCTCAAGGTGGCCGCCGGGGAGCCGCTGCCGCTTGCGCAGGAGCAGTTGCGCATTCGCGGCCATGCGCTGGAGGCGCGCATCTACGCCGAGGATCCGGACAAGGGCTTCCTGCCTTCCACCGGCCGACTTGTGCACCTGGCGCCGCCGGCCGAATCGCTCAACGTGCGCGTTGACACCGGTGTCGAGCAGGGCGACGAGATCACGCCGCACTACGATCCGATGATCGCCAAGCTGATCGTCTGGGATGAAACGCGCGAACGCGCCCTGGCGCGCCTGCTGCAGGCACTGGCCGACTACCGCGTGGTCGGCGTTGCCAACAACATCGGTTTCCTCTCGCGCCTTGCCGCCTGTCCCGCGTTTGCCGAAGCCGACCTCGACACGGGGCTGATCGAGCGCGAGCGCGCCTTCCTCTTTCCCTCGGCCGCCGAGCCGCCGGCCGAGGCCTGGCTGGTCGCCGCGCTGGCTGAACTGCTGCGCGACGCCGACTACGCGGCGCTGGAGGCGCGTGCCGGCAACGATCCGCATTCGCCGTGGCACGTCCGGGACGGCTGGCGTGCAGGTGGCCGTGCCCGGCGCGAAATCCGCCTGCGTGCGGGCGAGGTGGAAAAGGCCGTCGGTGCCGCCAGCGAAGGCGGCGGCTACGCGCTGGAGGTGGATGGCCGGCGGGTTGCCGCTTCCGGCCGCTTCACGGATGTTGCCGGCCTGCGGGTCGACCTCGGCGGCCGCCGGGTCAACGCCACCGTGGTTGCCGCCGGCGAGAAGCGGCATGTGTTTATCGACGGGGTCTGCCACGTGTTTGCCGCGATCGATCCGCTCTTCCATGCCGGCGGTGGCGGCGGTGCCGAGGGGGGCCTGACCGCGCCGATGCCCGGCAAGATCATTGCGCTGCTCGCCGAAGTCGGTGCGCGGGTGGAAAAAGGCGCACCGCTGCTGATCCTCGAAGCCATGAAGATGGAGCACACGCTGACTGCCCCTGCCGCCGGTGTGGTCAAGTCTTTCCGCTTCAATGCGGGCGAGCAGGTCGGCGACGGCGCCGAGCTAGTAGAATTCGAGGCCGCAAAGAAATCGAATTGAACGCCGCATGACCCTCCCCAGCAAAGTCCGCCTCGTCGAGGTCGGACCCCGCGATGGCCTGCAGAACGAAAAGAAGCACGTTCCCGCCGCCGTCAAGATCGAACTGATCGACCGCCTCGGCCGCGCCGGAATGAAGACGATCGAGGCGACCGCCTTCGTTTCGCCCAAGTGGGTGCCGCAGATGGCCGATGCCGCCGAAGTGCTGGCCGGCATCGAACGCCTGCCCGACGTCGCCTACCCGGTGCTGGTGCCGAACATGAAGGGCTTCGAGGCGGCACTGGCGGCCGGCGCCCGCGAAGTGGCGGTGTTCGGCGCCGCTTCGGAGGGCTTCTCGCAGCGGAACATCAACTGTTCGGTCGCCGAGTCGCTGGAGCGCTTCCGTCCCGTCGCCGAGGCGGCGAAGGAGGCCGGCATCAAGGTGCGCGGCTATGTTTCCTGCGTGCTCGGCTGCCCCTACGAGGGCGAGGTGACGCCGCTGGCCGTGGCCGACGTTGCGGTTGCGCTGATCGAGATGGGCTGCTACGAGGTCAGCCTCGGCGACACCATCGGCGTCGGCACGCCGGAACGCACCAAGGACATGATCGAGG
>CAYTFA010000376.1:0-2787 GCA_964436755.1 uncultured Rhodocyclaceae bacterium
GGGCACGGCCTGGCTGACCCACACGGCGGCGGGCAGCGCGGTCGGCGCGGCGGCTTCGGGCACGGCTTCGGCGGCGCCGTTGGCGTAACTGTAGAAGCCGCGCCCGGTCTTGCGCCCGAGCACGCCGCCGGCGAGCCGCTGCGCTGCCAGCGGCGAGGGCCGGTAGCGCGGTTCCTCGTAGTACTGGCGGTAGATCGACTCCATCACCGGGTGCGAGACGTCGAGGCCGGTGAGGTCAAGCAGTTCGAAGGGACCCATGCGGAAGCCGGCGCCCTCGCGCATGATGCGGTCGACGTCGGTGAAGGAGGCGACGCCTTCGCCGAGGATGCGCAGCGCCTCGGTGACGAAGCCGCGTCCGGCGTGGTTGACGATGAAGCCCGGCGTGTCGCTGGCGCGCACCGCGGTGTGGCCCATGCGGCGGCCGAGCGCCAGCAGCGCCTCGGCGGCCCACGGCGCGGTGAGCAGCCCGTCGATGACCTCGACGATCTTCATCAGCGGCACCGGGTTGAAGAAGTGGAAGCCGGCGACGCGCTCCGGGCGCTGGCAGGCGGCGGCGATCGATGTCACCGGCAGCGAGGAGGTGTTGGTGGCGAGGATGCAGTCGGCGGCGACGATGTCCTCGAGCTGCTGGAACATCTGCTTCTTGACGTCGAGGTTCTCGACGATGGCCTCGACCACCACCTGCGCCGATGCCAGGTCGTCGAGGCGGGGCACGACCTCGAGGCGGGCGGTGGCGGCGGCCAGCGCCGCGGCGTCGATCTTGCCCTTTTCGGCGAGCTTGCCGAGGGTGGCGACGACGGTTTCGCGCGCATTGGGGGCGGCGCCGTGCAGGGCGTCGTAGAGCAGCACGCGGATGCCGGCCTGGGCGGCGATCTGGGCGATGCCGCGGCCCATGGCGCCGGTGCCGACGATGCCGATGCAAAGCGTCGGCGACTGCATGTCGATGGACATCGGGTTCCTCCTCGGGTGGGGCGGACGCGCTCTGCCGGCGCGCTCCCGGTCAGCGGCCTACCAGAGCTTCCACCAGGGCTCGCTGCGGTTCAGGCCGCGTGCGTAGTACGGGCTTTGCGGGAAGTTCCTGCGCATCACGCGTTCGGCGTCGTCGCGCAGGTCGTTCATGCCGAGCGCGTCGTAGGCCTTGACCATGATGAACAGGCCTTCCTCGTTGGCCGGCGCGTCGGGATAGGTCTTCAGCGCGCTCTGCACGCGGTTCAGCGCGGCGACGTAGGCCTCGCGCCGCATGTAGTAGTGGGCGACATGCACCTCGTGCGCGGCCAGGGCATTGACCAGGTACTTCATGCGCGCCGTGGCGTCGGCCGCATAGCGGCTTTCGGGAAACTTGGTGACCAGGGTCTTCAGCGCATCGAAGGATTCGCGGGCCGCCTTGGGGTCGCGTTCGGTGAGGTCCTGCATGCTGACGTAGCCGAGCAGGCCGAGGTCTTCGTTGAAGTTGGCGAGGCCCTTCAGGTAGTAGGCGTAGTCGACGTTCGGGTGGTTCGGGTGCAGGCGGATGAAGCGGTCGCAGGCGGCGATCGCCGACTCGACCTCCTTCTGCCGGTAGTAGGCGTAGGCCACCTCGAGCTGCGCCTGCTGGGCATAGCGGCCGTAGGGGAAGCGCGCCTCGAGCTTTTCGAAGTACTTGATCGCCTTGTCGTAGGCGCCGTCGTTCATTGCCTCCTTGGCCTCGGTGTAGAGCTTGTTCGCCGACCAGCCGGAGGTCTCGTCGGCGACATCCGGCAGCAGGCCGCAGCCGCCGAGCAGGAGCGTGCCGACCAGGGCCACGGGGGCGAGCGCCCGCAGGAATGCCGCTACACTACGCATGGTGAAGACCTCGCAGGAAAACGCGGCCGATTATAGCCGAAGGCCCGCACCGGACCGGGCGCTGGCGGTGCCCGTCGACTGCGCCGGGATGCGCCTCGATGCGGCGCTGGCGCGGATGTTTCCCGAACACTCGCGCAGCCGCCTGCAGGGCTGGCTGAAGGACGGGCGGATTCGCGTCGACGGCAGCGCCGCCGAGCCGCGGCGCAAGGTGTTCGGCGGCGAGCGCGTCGAGCTCGAGGCCCTGCCGGCGGCGGCGGCCGGTGCCGAGGCCCTTGGCGAGACCATTGCCGAGGCGATCCCGCTGCCCATCGTGTTCGAGGACGCGCACATCCTGGTCATCGACAAGCCGGCCGGCCTGGTGGTGCATCCGGGCAACGGCAACAGGTCGGGCACGCTGATGAACGCGCTGCTGCACCACGCGCCGCAGCTTGCCGCCGTGCCGCGTGCCGGCATCGTGCATCGCCTCGACAAGGACACCAGCGGCCTGCTGGTGGTGGCCAAGACGCTGGAAGCGCAGACCGACCTCGTGCGCCAGCTGCAGGCGCGCAGCGTCTCGCGCCGCTACCTCGCGCTGGCGCTGGGCCGGGTGGCGCACGACGGCACCATCGACGCGCCGCTCGGGCGCCACGCCGCGCAGCGCACCAAGATGGCCGTGGTCCGCGCCGGCGGACGCGAGGCGCGCACGCATTTCGCGGTGCGCGAGCGCTTTGCCGCCTGCACGCTGCTCGAATGTCGCCTGGAGACCGGGCGCACGCACCAGATCCGCGTGCACCTCACCTCGATCGGCCATCCGCTGGTCGGCGACCCGACCTATGGCCGGCGCCGCAGTGGCGACGCGCGCCTCGACGCATTCCCGCGCCAGGCGCTGCATGCGTGGCGGCTTGGCCTGCGCCATCCCGCCGACGGCGCCGAGATGGCGTGGGAGGCGCCGCTGCCGGACGATTTCGCGCGGCTCCTGGAGTCGCT
>CAYTFA010000377.1:0-2783 GCA_964436755.1 uncultured Rhodocyclaceae bacterium
CAGCGCCTCGATCTCCGCCGCAAGGCGCGCAATTTCACCCTGCATCACGGAATCGCGCGGCGCGGAGGCAAGCTCGTCGCGGAACGGAGTCTCGTCGTCTTCGCTGACGACGCGAACCTCGGCCAGCCGTTCGCGATACTGTTCTTCGTTGAGCTGTGCCGCCTGGGCCTTCAGCCTGAGGTCGTTGATGCGGTCGCGCAGCGGCGCCAGTCCCTGTTCGAGCTTGAGCCGCTGCTCATCCAGCCCGCGTAGTTCGGCCGCTGCCGTCTCCAGCACGTTGCGCCGCTCGGCCAGCGCTGCTTCCTTGCCCTGTTTGGCATCCAGCGCGGCATGCAGCTGCTCCTGCAGGACGGTGTCGCTGATGCCCGACATCTCGGTGCGGGCCGCCGTGGTTTCGGACTCGATGCGCTGCAGCTGGGTAGCCGCGGTCGCGATGGCACGTGCATTGTCCTCGAGCTTGGACAGGCACTCGCGCTCGGAGAAACCGGCTTCCTGCGCCTCGCGCCCGAGCTGGACTTCCACGCCGCGCGCATCGCGCAACGCCGCATCCTTTTGCCGCTGGAGCTCCAGGCCCTTTTCGAGACGGCCGCGTGCTTCCGTCAGACGGGACGACTGCGCCTGGCCATCGGCCTCCGCGCGCGACCGGCGCGCCTGTTCCGTCTCTTCCTGCCGCTGAACTTCGGAAAGGTCACGATCGATCTGCGCCGTGCGCTCCTCGAAGCGGGCCTGTGCCTGCGCCAGCTTGAGGGCCTCGACCTGCGCCGCGTGCTGCGCCGCCTGGGCCTGTTCCACACCGCGCCGCGCCGCGCCGAGCCGGCTCTGAGCTTCGGCGAGCTGCTGTTCGCCGGCGCGCTGCGCTTCGCGCGCAGCCTCCTCGGCACCGACCCGGGCACTGATCTGGGTGACCAGCTCGTCGATCTCGCGTTGGCGCTCGATCACGCCATGGGTTTTGGCATCCGGTACGTAAAGCGTCAGCCCGGCCGGCGTCAGCAGGTGGCCTGCGCGCGATACGCAGGCACCGGCCGCATTGGGCAGGTGCGCCGCAAGATCGTCGGCGACGCCCACTCCGGCCAGCCACTCGTCCAGCACGGCCGCCCAGCCGGCATCGTCACAACGAACCTTGGCGCGCAAACCCTCCGCCGCCGCAGTACCGGCGGCGCTGCGCCCCGGCATCGCGAGCGTGACGATTGCCGGCGGCGGCGAAGCCAGCGCAGCCCGCAGCGTCGCCTCATCGGTGGCCAGCGCCGCGAAGCGCTCGCGCAATACCGCCTCCACCGCGGTTTCCCAGCCGGCCTCGACTTTGATCGCCTGCCATAGCGGCCGCGCCTGATCCAGCCCGCGTGCCTTGAGCCAGTCGCCGATCTCGCCGTTCTGCGCCACTTTGGCTTGCAGGTGGGCCAGTGCGTCATGGCGGGCACGCGCTTCCGTGACACTGCGATGTGCCGCCTGCAGGGCATCGCGCATCGCGCGCACGTGGGCTTCCGCACCGGGCATGGCGGCCTGGGCCTCGGCCAGCGCCGCCTGCGCCTGGGCCAATGCGTCGGCACCACGCTGTTCGGATTCGCGCGAGGCCGCAAGCAGAGCCGGATCGGGAGCACCCAGCCCCTGCCTGTCCTGCTCCAGCCGCGTGCGCCGCTGGACGAGCGCCTCGAGCGCACGCTGGGCGTGTCCCTTGTCGGCTTCCGCCAGGCGCAGCGCCTGTTCGGTGTCGCTGAGCGCCCGCCGCGCCTCTGTCACTTCGACCGCGGCGGCCTGCACGGCGGACTCTGCCTCCGGCAGCTTGGCCGCCGCTTCGCCATGGCGCGCCGCCGCCGTCGCGGCACGGCTGCGCGCATTGTCGAGTAATTGCGTCCAGCGCGATTCGTCCCCGGCGAGTTGCCCGTGCTGCGCCCGCCAGTGCCCGTCCTCGGCGGCGAGCTGCGCCAGCCGCGTCTCGAGCCGCGCGCGGGAATCGCGCAGGTGGTTGATCTCGGATTCGAGCCGGCTCACTTCGGCGCTGGCGGCGAAGCTTTCCGCCTGCGCCGCGTGCAGGGCGTCGGAAGCCGAATAGTGCGCCTCGCGCGCATGCTCGACGCGCGCCTCGATTTCGCGCAACTGGGCGGTCTCGCTCTCTACGCGATTTACCGCCTCGTCGATCTGGCGTGCCAGCCGCTGCCCGTCGTTACGCGCATCGTTGCGCTTCTTCAGCCAGAGCACCGTCTGCAGGCGCCCGTGGCGGTCATGCAGGCTGCGGTATTCCTTTGCCACCTCCGCCTGGGCCTGCAAGTGGGCCACCTGGGATTCCAGCTCGTTGCGGATGTCGTCGACTCGGGCGATGTTCTCGCGCGCATCCTCGAGGCGGTGCTCGGTCTCGCGACGACGCTCCTTGTACTTGGTGACGCCGGCCGCCTCTTCGAGGAAGAAGCGCAGTTCGTCGGGCTTTGCCTCGACGATGCGGGAAATCATGCCCTGGCCTATAATGGCGTAGGCGCGCGGCCCCAGGCCGGTGCCGAGGAAGAGGTCGATGACGTCGCGACGGCGGACGTGCAGATTGTTGATGTAATAGCTCGAGTTGCCCTCGCGGTCGAGGACGCGCTTGACGGTGATCTCGGCGTACTGCGACCACTGCCCGGCAGCCCGCCCTTCGGCGTTGTCGAAGTACAGCTCGACGCTGGCGCGGCTGACCTCCTTGCGGTTGCCCGAACCCTTGAAGATCACGTCCTGAATCGACTCGCCGCGCAGTTCCGACGCCTTGGATTCGCCCAGCACCCAGCGCACGGCGTCGATGATGTTCGACTTGCCGC
>CAYTFA010000378.1:0-2770 GCA_964436755.1 uncultured Rhodocyclaceae bacterium
TCATCCAGCAGTAAACGAATCTATAGAAGCAGGAGTGCATCCTGAAGTTCATGTCCGCACTAAAGCCTGTCATTCCCCGTGGTCATACGCTAAAAGGATACGCTTATGCCCGGCGTATCGTCCAGCATGCGGATTGGTAAAGCGGGGAAGGGTGGGCTGCGTCCCGGCCCATGAGAGCCGCCGCGGCGAGGAGCCGTGCCAGGAGGTGTCCGCCGGACTTGTCCGAGCGCAGCGAGTTTGGCCGGCGGCCTGGCGCGGCTTCGCAGCAAGGGAGGTGTCGGCGAACCTGGGCCGGGACGCGGCCACCCGACCGCGCCGAAACCTAACGCATCAGCCCTGCGCGCTTTCCTTCTCTTGTAGCGCGCGCCACATCACCTTGCCGGTGGCCGACTTCGGCAGCGTTTCCGCAAATTCCACGATGCGCGGCGACTTGTAGGCGGCCATGTTGGCGTGTGCCCAGTCGACGATCTCCTGCGCCGTCACCTTGCCGCGCTGCGCCTCCTTGAGCACGACGATGGCCTTCACCGTCTCGCCGCGATGCGCGTCGCGCGCGCCGATCACGCAGGCCTCCTGGATCGCGGGGTGGCGGTACATCAGCGCCTCCACCTCGGCCGGCCACACCTTGTAGCCCGAGGCGTTGATCATGCGCTTGAGGCGGTCGACCATGAAGAAGTAGCCGTCCTCGTCCACATAGCCAAGGTCTCCGGTGCGGAACCACTCGCGGCCGTCGATCTCGACGAAGGCCGCGCGCGTTGCATCCGGGTTGTTCCAGTACCCCTTGAACACCTGCGGCCCGCGCGTGACGATCTCGCCCACCTCGCCAGCCGGCAGCTCGGCGAAGCCCACCGGGTCGACCACGCGCGATTCGACGCCGAAGATGGGGATGCCCAGGCACTGCTTCTTCGGCCGGTCGGGCGGATTGATGTGCGAAGGCGCGATGGTTTCGGAAAGCCCGTAGCCCTCGACGTAGGTGATGCCGAGGTCGAGCAGCTTCTGCGCGATGGCTTCGGGCATGGCCGCGCCGCCGCCGCTCATGCGCGAGAGCGAGGAGAGGTCGTACTCGCCGAGCCTGGGGTTCATGAGGAAGTCGATCACCATGGTCGGGATCGCGGTCCATGAACTCACCCGGTAGCGCTGGATGCACTGCGCCGCGGCCTCGCGGTCCCAGCGCGGCAGCAGCACGACGGTCGATCCGGCCTGCAGCGGCCCGCTCATGCTGCCCTGCATGCCCGTGACATGGAAGAAGGGCAGCACGGCCAGATACACGGCGTCCTGCTGGATGCCGAACCACTGGTAGCCGGCCATCAGCGTGTGCATGGCGGTGCGGTGCGTGTGCATGCAGCCCTTGGGGTGGCCGGTGGTGCCCGAGGTGTAGGGCATGACGCAGAGGTCGTCGGGGCCCGCCGTGCCGGGGCCGGGCGCGCGGTCCGCCGCCAGCGCATCGGACCACAGCGTCACGCCGGGGTCGGCGATGGCCTGGCGCGGTGCCTTGATGAAATCCGGCACCTTGAGTTCGGTGGGGGCCGTGGCGTAGTCGGAGTAGGCGGCGACGAGGATGTGCGCCAGCCCTTCGGCACCGCCCAGCAGCGGCTTCATCTGCGGATAGAGGTCCTGGGCGGCGATGGCCACGCGGGCGCCGCTGTCGGCGACATAGTGCTGCAGCTCGGCGGTCAGGTTCATCGGGTTCACCGGCACGACGACGCCGCCGGCGCGCAGGATGCCGTAGTAACCCAGCACGAACTGCGGGCTGTTCTGCATGTAGAGCAGCACGCGGTCGCCCTTCGTGACGCCGGCGTCCTGCCGCAGCCAGCCGGCGATGCGTTCGGCCTCCGCCTTGAAGGCCGAGAAGCTGATCGCCGTGTCGTAGAAGACCAGGAAGGGCTTGTCCGGGTAGCGCCGCGCGGAGACCTCGACGTTGTAGAAGAGGTCGGTCTCGGGAATGGTCATCCCGCGCGGCAGGCCGCGCGGCCAGTGGGCGAAGTGGCGCTCGGACATGGTTTGCCTTCCTCCCGGCCTTACTTGCCCAGGTGCTTGCCGAGTTCCTGCTTGGCGATGGCGTTGCGATGCACCTCGTCCGGGCCGTCGGCAAAGCGCAGCGTGCGCGAGTTGGCGTAGGCGTCGGCGAGGAAGACGTCGTCGCAGACGCCCATCGCACCATGCACCTGCATCGCCCAGTCGATCACCTGGCAGGCCATGTTGGGGGCCACCACCTTGATCATGGCGATCTCCTGCTTGGCCACCTTGTTGCCCGCCACATCCATCTTCCAGGCGGCGTTCAGGGTTAACAGCCGGGCCTGGTCGATCAGCATGCGGGCGTTGGCGATGCGCTCGCGCGTCACACCTTGGTCGGCCACGGGCTTGTGGAAGGCGACGCGGTTCAGGGCGCGCTTGCACATCGCCTCCAGCGCGCGCTCGGCAACGCCGATCAGGCGCATGCAGTGGTGGATGCGGCCCGGGCCGAGGCGGCCCTGGGCGATCTCGAAGCCGCGGCCTTCGCCGAGCAGGATGTTGGAGACCGGCACGCGCACGTTCTCGAACAGCATCTCGCCGTGGCCGTGCGGGGCGTGGTCATAGCCGAACACCGTGAGCGGGCGCACCAGCTTGACGCCCGGGGTTTCCATCGGCACCAGGATCATCGACTGCTGGTTGTGGCGGCTGGGGTTGTCGGGGTCGGTCTTGCCCATGAAGATGAGGATCTTGCACCGCGGATCGGGGGCGCCCGAGGTCCACCACTTGCGGCCGTTGATGATGTACTCGTCACCCTTGCGCT
>CAYTFA010000379.1:0-2758 GCA_964436755.1 uncultured Rhodocyclaceae bacterium
ATCAGGCTGTCGACGTGCGGCTCGGCAAAGAAGTCGGCGGACGGCGTGACCAGCAGCACTTCGGCGCCCTGTACGTCGAGCGGGTACTTGACCGCGGCGCCGGTGTCCTCCAGCACGTCCTCTTCCAGCCCTTGCAGCGTGTCTTCCAGCGCTGGGCCGGGCAGGCCGAGGTTGTTGCCGATCTTGTGTACCTTGCCGATGATCTCGTTGACGTACTTGTGGCCCTGGCCGACGCTGTGCATGATCTCCTTGGCGGCCATGGTCACTTCGGCGGTGTCGATGCCGTAGGGGCAGAACACGGAACAGCGGCGGCACTCGGAGCACTGGTTGTAGTAGCGGAACCAGTCGTCGAGCACGTCCTTGGTCATGTCGCGGGCGCCGACGAGCTTCGGGAAGAGCTTGCCGGGCAGCGTGAAGTAGCGGCGATACACCGAGCGCATCAGTTCCTGGCGCGCCACGGGCATGTTCTTCGGATCGCCGGTGCCGATGAAGTAGTGGCACTTGTCGGTACAGGCGCCGCAATGCACGCAGGCATCCATGTACACGCGCAGCGAGCGGTATTTCTGCAGCAGCTCGCCCATCTTGGCGACGGCCTTCTTTTCCCAGCCTTCGACCAGGGTGCCGGGGAAGCCGATGGCCTCGTTGTGCGTGGCGGCGGCGACATAGGGATTCGATTCGACCATCGCATCCGGGCGCAGCGCCGGGATGGTGGGGAATTCGCGATAGGCCGGTGCCTCGACCTTGGGTTTGGCCGGCGCCGCGGGCTTGGCAGCCGCGGAGGCGGCCGGAGCGGCGGGCGCGGGGGCAGGGGCGGCGGTCGGGTTCGCGTCGGCCATGGTCACTTCGACTCGAGTTGTGCCGCCCAGGGCGCCAGGTGCCGCGTTTCGCGCGGATTGTCGACCTGGTTGCGCGTCGGCGAGAAGAACACGCCCGGTGCATGCAGCAGTTTCGACACTGGGAACACCACCATCAGGAGCACGACCATGCCCAGATGCAGGTAGAGGCCGGGATGGGTCGGCAGCGGGAGAACTTCGAAACGCATCAGGCCGAGGAAGAAGGCCTTTACGGAAACGACGTCGACGTGCATCACGAACTTCATGCCGAGGCCGGTGAGCGCGATGCCGAGCAGGAGCGCCAGCATCAGGTGGTCGGATACGGTCGAGATGTAGCGGATCCGCTCGACCAGGAATCGACGTGCCCACAGCCCGGCGAGGCCGCCCGCCATGGCGAATCCGGCATACATGCCGAACGGCTGGAGGAAGGCGATGACGAAGTTGACCGGCTCGGTGAAGTAGCGCAGGTGGCGCAGCAGCACCAGCGCCAGGCCCATGTGGAAGGCCCAGCCCAGGGCCCAGATCCACAGGTTGGACTTGAACAGGCTTTCGAAGAACACGACTTCGCGGGCCATGCGGAACGCCACGCCGCCCGCGGTGGTCGGCGCCGGCGTGGTCGGGATCTTGAGCGGCGCGGGGACGCGCAAGTACTCGCGAATCCGGTACGCCAACCCGCCCACCAGGATCACCGTGGCGGCGTAGAACAGCAGCGCGAAGACGTAGTTCATGGTCTTTTCAGGCGTTCAGGGTTGCAGCCATCCGCCGGACGCGGAAAACCGCATCCGGTGAATAGTGCAGCGAACCGAAGTTAGACGCAGCCGGTCGGCTTGGGCAGGCCGGCGATCTTGCACGCCTGCTTGGCGGGACCATACGGGAACAGGTCGTACAGGTACTGGCTGGTGCCCTTTTCCGGGCCGAGCTTCTTGCCGATGGCCTTGGTCAGCACGCGCACGGCCGGGGCAATCTGGAACTCGTTGTAGTAGTCGCGCAGGAAGTTGATCACTTCCCAGTGCTGCTCGGTCAGGTTCACCTGCTCGCCCTGGGCGAGGTAGTTGGCGACTTCCTCGTTCCAGTCACCGAGGTTGACCAGGTAGCCTTCTTCGTCGGTTTCGTAGTTCTTGCCGCCCACTTCGATCGTACCCATGTGTTTCTCCTTGAATAAACGGTTGCTGGTGCGTAACGCCGAGTCGCTCAGAGCCAGGACTGGCAGGTCTTGTGTTCCGTGACGAGGTCGACGAAGCCGGCGTAGTCGACCGTCGTGATACCGTCGATGACGCGGTCGGCCATGCCGCGCGCCTCGAGATCCTGGACCAGTGCGTAGAACTTCAGCCGGCCCATGGCCGCCTTGAGGCGGGCCTCGGCGGCGCCACCCTTGGCCGCGGCATAGACGCCGTCTTCGATCAGCAGGATGCTGCCCTCGGCGGTCTTCAGCGCGGAGTCGAAGGCGGAGCCGGCGAACGGGGATTTGTTGACGATGTTGAGCATGGCGTCCTCAGAAGGAAAGCACGACGTCCTGCGCTTCCATCAGCTTGCCGATCTCGGCGCGCGAAAGCACTTCGACGGGGATCGCGAGGTCATCGGCGGTGAGGCCGCGCTCCGCGAGCGATTCCTGGTCCACATAGAGCTTGGTGACATCGTAGTCCTCGAGCGCACCCCAGGTCTTTTCGAAGGCCTTGACCTCGATGCCCTTGGTGGCGTGGCCCTTCTTCAACTGGTAGACGCCGTCGTCGAGGAAGGCGAGCGAGACGTCCTGGTCGAAGGCGGCGGCGATCAGCACCACTTCCAGCGATTCCCAGGCGTAGATGGTGCCGTAGGGCGCCTTGCGGTTGACGAACATGAATTGCTTGGCCATTTCGCGTCCTCCCTCAGTCGCCGAAGACGACCGTGCGGTCGGCCTCGATGCCGGCTTCGATCAACTGGCCGAG
>CAYTFA010000380.1:0-2752 GCA_964436755.1 uncultured Rhodocyclaceae bacterium
CACGTCCGGGCGGTCGGTCGACCAGCGGCGACGCAGGAGGCCGCGCGCAGGGAGGCCGAAGCGCAGGCCGGGGTAGCCGGGCATCGGCAGGCCGCTCACGAGCGACGTGGGGATGCCGCCCGGCGGGTCTGCAGCCTCTTCGCGCTGGCGCGGCCGCGTGAGGCTCACGCGGTGGCCGGCCGCCAGCAGGCCCTCGACCATGCGGCCGAGGGTCATGGCGACGCCGTTTACTTCGGGCGGAAAGGTCTCGGTGACGACGGCAACGTGGAGGCGGGGCGTCATGGCTTCATCCGATGAACAGGAGGATCGACCACGTGGCGACGACATTGACCAGCGCGACCAGCACCGCGGCGCTGCCGATGTCCTTGGCCCGTTTCGATAGGCGGTGATGGTCGAGCGAGATGCGGTCGATCGCTGCCTCGATGGCTGAGTTGAGCAGTTCCACGACCAGCACGAGGAGCACGCTGGCGACCATCAGTGCCTTGCCGAGGGCCGCCGTCGGCAGGAGGAGTGCCAGCGGAATCAGGATCGCCGCAAGCAGGCTTTCCTGGCGAAATGCGTCCTCGTTGCGGTAGGCGGCGCGCAGCCCGGAGAGCGAATAGCGGAACGCGTTCCACACGCGCCGCAGGCCGGTCTGCCCCTTGTACGGGCTTTCCCGATTGGCGGATGGTGAAGCCATGGAGTCGCTCATCGTTACGCTGCGCAATGCGACCCGTGGGTGGCCAGGTGTCCATAAAGGGTGGCGAGGCGCACGCCCTGCGCATGGGCATCCCATTCGCGGGCAAATGCGATGCCTTCCGCCGCCATCCTGCGCAGGCGATAGGGTCGGTCGATCAGCTCCACGAGTTGGGCGGCAAACGCATTCGGGGTGCCGGCGGCAGGCAGCGCGCCGCGCCGCGGATTGACGATCTCTGCGGCTCCCAACGCGGGGATGGCCAGTACCGGCAGCCCGATGGCGAGGGCCTCGAGCAGCACCAGGCCCTGCGTTTCGGTGAGCGACGCGAAGACGAAGACGTCTGCAGCGGCGTAGCAGTCGCGCAGGCTGCCCTCGCGCGGCAGATAGCCGACGAAGCGGACATGGTCGTCGAGAGCGAGTTCCTGCGCCTGGCGGCGCAATGCCGGCAGCGCCGGACCTTCGCCGGCGATCACCAGCATCAGCTGCGGCCGCTGGCGACGCGCAATCGCCATCATTTCGAGCAGGAAGCCGATGTTCTTTTCGAAGGCGGCGCGGCCGACGAACAAGGCCACCTGCCGCTCCGGACCGATGTGCCATTCCTTGCGAAAGCGCGCGCCATGGCCGCGCTGGAACTGCTGGTCGGGCAGGCCGGTGGGAATCACGTGCAGGGTACGGTCGATGCCGTAGCCGCGCAGCGTCGCCGCCATCGGCTGCGAAGGCACGACGACGGCGTCGAGTGCCCGGCACTGGTGGCGGGCGAGTGCGCGGGCGGCGGCGCGCAGGGCGCCGCGCGGGAGGAAGCGTGCGTAGTGGAAGAGGTACTCCTCGAAATGGGTGTGGTAGGTCGAGATGCAGGGAATGCGGCGCCGACGCGCCAGGCGGATGCCGGCGTAATGGGCGGCGAAGGGTGTCTGCACATGGACCAGGTCGAAGTCGACGTCGGCCAGCCGGCGATCGAGTGCGACCAGTTCCTGCCAGTGCATGAGCCGGTCTTCCGGATCGAGGGGCACCGCGCGCGAAGGCAGGCGCACGGTCTCGCCGGTGTGGGCCTGGGCCTGCTGTGCCTGCGGGTAGTCGGGCGCGACCACGGTGACGCGGACGCCCAGCCGTGCCAGTGCGGCGCGGAAGGTCTGGATCGAGGTGGATACCCCATTGATGCGCGGGAAATACACATCGCTGACCATCAGCACGTGCAGCGGCGCGGGGGCGGCATCGCCCTGCCGGTCGCCGTTCCGGACCGCGGTCACGCCGCGACGGCCGCCGCAGGCTTGAGGAAGTGGCGCATGTAGCGCGGATTCATGCGCGACAGCGGCAGCAGAAGCAGCAGGTCGGCAGTATTGAAATCCGGGTCCCATGCCGGTTCGCCGCAGACCCAGGCACCGACGCGCAGGTAGCCCTTGATCAGGGGCGGCACCAGCGCCGGCTGGCCGTTGACAAGCCGCTCGAAGGGAAGCCGGTTCTTCGGGAAGACGCGGTACTCGGCCGGCGCCATGTGCTCGGCGCCGACCTGGGTGAACAGGTTGGCGGCATTGTGGCCGCCGTCGGCCATGCCGATCGAGGCGCAGCCGATCAGGTACTCGCAGCCGTTCTTCACCATGTATTCGGCAAGCCCGGCCCACAGCAGCGTGATCACTGCGCCGCTGCGGTGGTCCTGATGGATGCAGGAGCGGCCGACTTCGATCGTACGGTCGCGCAGGTTCTGCAGCCGGTTGAGGAAGAACTCGTTCTCCGAATAGCAGCCGCCGACGCGGCGCGCGCCGGCGGGCGCCAGGATGCGGTAGGTGCCGACGATGCGGCCGGCGCCGCTTTCGCGCACGATCAGGTGGTCGCAATACGCGTCGTACACGTCGATGTCGTGACCGGGAATGCGCGACATCAGGTGGGCGCCGAGTTCCTCGACGAAGACCTTGTAGCGCAGGCGCTGGGCTTCGCGAACCTCATCCTCGCCGCGGGCGAGACTCACATGGTAGCCGGTGGCGCGGCCGGCGGCGGTTGCTTCGACTAGTCGTTCCTGCATGGCGCTCTCCGTTTCTCTCGTTGGGTGCGGCGCCATTTTCAGGAGCGCGGGTTACCGAT
>CAYTFA010000381.1:0-2743 GCA_964436755.1 uncultured Rhodocyclaceae bacterium
AGGTTGCCGTGAAGAAAGTCCTTGCGCAGGGTCTGCGCACAGGGGACATTTACGAGTCCGGGACGCGCCGCGTAGGCACCCGGGAGATGGGCGACGCCGTGCTGGCGGCGCTTTGACTTAGTACGGAAGGCTGGAAATGAAGCGTGTAGGACTGGTGGGATGGCGTGGCATGGTCGGCTCGGTGCTGATGCAGCGCATGCGCGAAGAGAACGATTTCGCCCTGATCGAGCCGGTGTTCTTCACCACCTCGAACGTCGGTGGCGCGGCGCCCGAATTCGCCTCTGGCGCGGCACCGCTCAAGGATGCGCGCAACATCGACGAGCTGCGCCAGCTCGACATCATCATCACCTGCCAGGGCGGGGATTACACCGGCGAGGTCTTCCCCAAGCTGCGCGCGGCCGGCTGGCGCGGCCACTGGATCGATGCGGCCTCCAGCCTGCGCATGAAGGACGACGCGGTGATCATCCTCGACCCGGTGAACCTCGACGTCATCGAGCGCAGCCTGGCCGCGGGCGGCCGCAACTGGATCGGCGGCAATTGCACGGTGAGCCTGATGCTGATGGCACTGGGCGGCCTGTTCAAGGCCGGGCTGGTCGAGTGGATGACTTCGATGACGTACCAGGCGGCCTCCGGTGCCGGCGCGCAGAACATGCGCGAGCTGCTGGCGCAGATGGGCGAGACCCACCGCGTGGTGAAGGACCTGCTCGACGACCCGGCTTCGGCAATCCTCGACATCGATCGCGAGGTGGCGGGAATCCTGCGCGACTACCGGGTGCCGATCGCCAATTTCGGCGTGCCGCTGGCCGGCTCGCTGATTCCCTGGATCGACAAGGACCTCGGCAATGGCCAGAGCCGCGAGGAGTGGAAGGGCCAGGCCGAGACCAACAAGATCCTCGGTCGCGAGCCAAGCCCCATCCCGGTGGATGGGCTGTGCGTGCGCATTGGCGCCATGCGCTGCCATTCACAGGCGATTACCCTCAAATTGGCCCGCGACGTGCCGCTGGCCGATATCGAGGGGATGCTTGCAGCGCACAACGAGTGGGTGCGGGTCATCCCCAACGAGCGCGAGGTCACCATCAAGGAACTGACGCCGGCCGCCGTTACCGGTACTTTGGGGGTGCCCGTCGGCCGTTTGCGCAAGCTCAGCATGGGGCCGCAGTATCTTTCCGCCTTTACGGTGGGGGATCAGCTGCTGTGGGGGGCGGCCGAACCGCTGCGGCGCATGCTGCGCATCCTGTTGCGCTGATGTCGCGGTCGCGATACGGCGCGAATGTAATGGGAAGGTTGAGCTTGCATGGCTAAGGTCATGATGTTATTTTAGTTACGCTTGCCTTTTCTGACGCCGGCATTGCTGGCGGCTTTTTTCTGTTCTTAGATACTCGGTCCGTCGGGAGTCACTGTGCCCAAAACTGACAAGCGAATTGCATTCAAAGCCACCGTTCTCGCGGCGGCGATCGCCATGCTGCCGCTGGGCGCCCACGCGGCCGGCCTGGGCAAGATCACGGTGCTTTCCGCCCTTGGGCAGCCGCTGAAGGCGGAACTCGAGGTCTCCGCCTCGCGCGACGAGCTGCCATCGCTGGCCGCCAAGGTGGCGCCAGCCGACGCCTTCCGCCAGGCCGGCATCGAGTACGTACCGGCGCTGCAGGTGCTGCGCTTCTCGCGCGACTTCCGGGAGCGTAACGGTCGCCGCTACGTCGAGATCACCACCGACCGCCCGCTCAACGAGCCCTTCATCGACATGCTGGTCGAGCTGACCTGGGCCTCCGGACGCCTGGTACGCGAATACACCTTCCTGCTCGATCCTCCGGAGCTCCTCGCCAAGGCGCCACCGGCGCCGGTGGCGGCGCCCGAAGTGAAGCCTGAACCCGCGGCAAAGCCTGCGGAAAAGGCCCCCGTCGCGGAGACGCGGCCAGTGACCGAGAGCCGACCCGCCGCCAAGCCGGCCGAGGAAAAGCCGGCTTCCGAACGTCCTGCCGAAAAGCCGGCCAGCGCACGGCCCGCCGAAAAACCGGCCAAGGCCGAGGCGGCAGGCGACACGCGCAAGGTGGCCAGCGGCGACACGCTGGGCAAGATCGCGGCGCAGACCAAGCCCGAGGGCGTCAGCCTTGACCAGATGCTGGTATCGCTGTTTCGCGGCAACCAGGATGCGTTCGACGGCGGCAACATGAACCGGCTCAAGGCCGGCAAGATTCTTTCGATTCCCGATGCGGAGACGGCGGGCAAGGTGTCGCAGGCCGACGCGCGCAAGGAAATCGTCGCCCAGGCGGCGGACTTCAATGCCTATCGCCAGCGGCTGGCTTCGTCCGCGGCTGCCGCTCCGGCACGCGAGGAAGGCGGCCGTGCAGTCAGCGGCAAGATCACGCCGAAGGTCGAGGACAAGGCGCCGCAGCCTGCGGGCAAGGACAAGCTCGAAGTGTCGCGCACCGAGACCGGCCGTGATGCCAAGGGCAAGCCGATGCAGGGGCGCATCGCGGCGCTGGAAGAGGACATCGTTGCCCGTGATCGCGCGCTGAAGGAAGCCGGCGGCCGCATCGCGGAACTGGAGAAGAACCTCAGCGACCTGAAGAAGCTCGCCGAAATGAAGAGCCAGGCGGGAGCCGACCTGCAAAAGCAGGCGACGGATAGCAAGACGCCTGTGCCGGCAACAAGTCCGGCCGAAGCGCCCAAACCGGCGGTACCCGAGGCCGTTCCAGTTGCGGCACCTCCGGCTGAGGCGGCTGCCCCGGCGCCTGTCGTTGAGAAA
>CAYTFA010000382.1:0-2742 GCA_964436755.1 uncultured Rhodocyclaceae bacterium
GAAGGCCAGTTGGTCGTCGCGCTGTCGTCGCGCGCCCTGTTCGACTTCGAGGACGAGAACCGCGTCTTCGAGGAGCAGGACGACTCCGCCTACATGCGCGTCCAGCTCGAGCGCATGGAGCAGCCGGCGCGGCCCGGCGTCGCCTTTCCGCTGGTGCAAAAGCTGCTGGCCTTCAACACCGCCGAGCGCCAGCGCGTGGCCGTGGTGATCCTCTCGCGCAACGACCCGGTATCCGGCCTGCGCATCTTCAAGTCCGCCGCCGCGGCCGGGCTCGAGCTCGAGCGCGGCGTGTTCACCCGCGGCCGCCCGCCCTACCACTACCTCAAGCCGCTGGGCGCGCACCTCTTCCTTTCCGCCAACGAGATGGACGTGCGCGCCGCGCTCGAAGCCGGCGTTCCCGCCGCACGCGTCTATTCCGCCAGCCTGACCGAAGCCGCGCGCCACCCGCAGGAAGTGCGCATCGCCTTCGACGGCGACGCCGTGCTGTTCTCCGACGAGGCCGAGCGTGTGTTCCAGGAGCAGGGGCTGGCCGCCTTCCAGGCGCACGAGGAGCGCCGCGCGCTCACCCCGCTGCCGCCCGGGCCCTTCAAGCCGCTGCTGGAGGCGCTGCATCGCCTGCGCGCCGGCGGCGCCGGCGGGCCGATGAAACTGCGTACCGCATTGGTCACCGCGCGCAGCGCCCCGGCGCACGAACGCGCGATCCGCACCCTGATGGCCTGGAACGTCGAGGTCGACGAAGCGATGTTCCTCGGCGGCCTGGCCAAGGCGCAGTTCCTGCGCGAGTTCGAACCCGACTTCTTCTTCGACGACCAGACCCGCCACTGCGAACCGGCCTCGCACCTGGTGCCCACCGGGCACGTCGTCAGCGGCATCGCCAACGGCTAGCGACGCGCGGCCCTGGCAGGCGAAATTCCACACGCGCCGAGCGGGTATGGCCTGCGGCCGCAGGAAGGCGACATTCCTTGATTTATTTCGCGCGGACGGGAATAGTCCGGCGAGCCGCCTCGTTTACCTGCTTCAGGAGGCAGCGCCCCCACCCCCAACAGAAAGGCCAAAACAACATGAAAGCCATCACTCCGGCGTCCGCCCTCGCAGCGGGCATGATGCTGATGTCCCTCCCCGCCGTGGCCGAGGATGTCTCGGCACCCCAGGTCGTCGATGCCATCGAAGCCACGTTCGGCGTCGTCCCCGGCGAGCGGCGCAACCACATCAAGGGCACCTGCGCGGCCGGCGAATTCATCGGCAGCAAGGAAGCAGCGAAGTTTTCGCGCTCGGCGCTCTTCTCCGGCAAGCCGGTCCCCGTCATCGCGCGCTTCTCCCTCGCCGGCGGCAACCCCAAGGCCCCCGACACGGCCAAGAGCGGGCGCGGCATGGCGCTCGAATTCAAGCTGCCCAAGGGACAACTGCACCACATCACCATGCTCAACACGCCGATGTTCGGTGCTGCCAATTCCCAGACCTTCCTCGACCTGATGGTCGCCATCCGGCCCGACCCGGCGACCGGCAAGCCGGATCCGGAGAAGATCAAGGCGTTCAAGGCCGGCCACCCCGACAACCAGGCGCAGGCCGACTTTCTTGCCACCAACAACCCGCCGACGAGCTATGCGAACAGTTCGTTCTGGGGCATCCACACCTTCAAGTTCATCGACAGGAAGAACAAGGCGACCCTGGTCCGCTGGCAGTTCGTTCCCCAGGACGGCGAGAAGCGCCTGAGCGACGACGAACTGAAATCCGCCGGCGCCAATTTCCTCGAGAAGGCGTTGATCGACCGCACCCAGCAGGGGCCGGTGCGCTGGGACATGATGGTCAGCATCGGCCAGCCGGGGGATGCCGAGGACAATCCCACCGTGCTCTGGCCTGCCGACCGCAAGCAGTTCAAGGCCGGCACGCTGAGCATCACGTCGGCCAAGCCGCAGAAGGGCGCCGAATGCGAGCCGATCAACTTCGATCCGATGACCATGGCCGACGGCATCGCACCGAGCGCTGACCCGGTGCTCAGGTTCCGCTCGCCGGCCTACGCCGTGTCATTTGCCAAGCGGCTCGGCGGGCAGTAGCTTCAGGACCCCCGCCGTGGCGCGGCCCGCACCCCGCTCAGGATGCCGCCTGCAGGGTGACGGGCATGCCGCCGAGCACGGCATTGCCCGACAGCGGGTCGCGCCAGCGATCGTCGAGCAGCGCGTTGAGGTTGGCACCGGGCCGCTGCGCCGCCACCTGCAGCCGGGCGCCGGGCAGGTCGTGGCCCCAGCCGTGTGGCAGGCTGACCACGCCGGGCATCATCTCGTCGCTGACTTCCACCTGCACCTGCAGGCTGGCGCGCGCCGTCGCGATGCGCGCCTGCCCGCCGTGGCTGAGGCCCAGGCGCGCGGCATCCGCCGGGTGCACCATTGCCGTGCAGCGCATCGGGCCCTTGGCCAGCACCGGCAGGTTGTGCATCCAGCTGTTGTTGCTGCGCACGTCACGCCGGCCGATGACCACCAGGTCGGGCGCCGGGCGGCCGAGGTCGGCGGCGGCGCGCGCCATGTCGCCGAGGCAAAGCTCGGGGGCGAGTTCGACTTTGCCGCTTGGCGTGCGCAGCATTTCCGGCAGGCGCGGCTGCAGTGCGCCGAGGTCGATGCCCCCGGCGGCATTGCTGGCCATCACCTTCGCCAGCGTCAGGCCGTCGGGTTTGCGGCCGAAGCCGTCGCCATCGGGGCACGTGCGCAGCGCCACCTCCAGCGCGCGCGCCGGGCCGCGCAAACCCGC
>CAYTFA010000383.1:0-2737 GCA_964436755.1 uncultured Rhodocyclaceae bacterium
ACCGTTTCTGGCACTGGCCGCCCACATAGATAGTGTGTTCCCGGAAGGAACGGACGCCCGTGTTATCGGCGCTGCCCGCCGCCTTGTCTTCCTTCACATCCCACGTGATCTCGGCAAACGGGAAATGTTTCTTCTGGTAGTGCTCACGCACGACCTGGGCCTTGGTCCCGAGCACGGCTTCGTCGACCGGGCGACCACCGCGATCATCACGCGCGTGGCCGTCAAGTAGCCGCATCCGCCTGCGCGCACCAGGCGCGCCACATGCTGCGAAACGCGGCCTCGACGTCGCGTGCGAGCCGCCCGTAGTCCATCGCGCCCGACGCCCGCAGGCGCTCGCGTAGTTGCGAGCGCAGGCTTGCGAGGGTCGTCGGATCCCGGGCAGCGGCGACCGCGATCTCGACGTAGCGCTCCATCGACGTCGCCACGAACTCGGGCGCGCCGACGCCGCGCATCGCGGCGGGCGTCGCCCTCGCGAGCTCCGATTCCCCCTCCAGCGTGACGACCGGCACGCCCATCCAGAGCGCGTGCAGCGTCGTCGTGCCGCCGCCATAGGGAAAGCTGTCGAGGCAGACGTCCACCTCGTGGTGCAGGCGCAGGTAGTCGGCGAGCGGGCAGCGCGGGCGGAAGTCGAGGCGGTCGGCAGGGATCCCCGCGGCGGCGAACCAGCCTGCCAGCACGTCGTATTCGCCACCGGCGTGCAGGCCGCCGATGAGGATGCGCGCGCCGGGAACGGCGTGCAGCACCTGTGCCCAGGCGGCGACGACCTCGGGGTTGAGCTTGCTCAGGTGGTTGAAGCTGGCGAAGCAGAATCCGCTGCCCGCCCGCGCCGGCAGCGGGCCGACGGCCGGCGCCTGCGGGCTGGGGAGGAAGGGCGCGCTCGCCGGCAGGCGCACGATGCGCTCCGAGAACTGCTCGTCGAATTGCCCGCGCGGCAGGAACATCGCGTCGGCGAGGTAGTAGTCGATCGCCGCCAGTCCCGTGGTTGCCGGGTAGCCCATCCAGCTTGCCTGCAGCGGCGCCGGCTTGCGCGCCAGTGCCGGCAGCCGGTTGCGTGCCGTGTGGCCGGACAGCTCGACCAGGATGTCGATGCCGTCGTCGCGGACCGCCGCCGCCAGCTCGGCGTCGCTCATCGCGGCGACCGCCCGCCATTGCGCGAACAGCCCGCGCAGGCGCGTGGTGACGCGGTCCTCGATGGCGTGGTTGGCGTAGGCATGCAGGGAAAGCCCCGGGCGGCCGGCCAGGCCGGCCAGCACCGGCTCGATGACGTGGGCGACGGCGTGTTCGCGCAGGTCGCCGGAGAGGATGCCGATGCGCAGCGGACGGTCGGGGTCGCGCGGGCCGCTCCACTGCGGCCACTGCGCGCGCAGCGGCGCCTCGTAGCGCTCGGCGTAGGCGAGGTGCTCGCGCAGCAGGTGCGCGCCGTCCAGCGCGGCATCGTGCGCCAGCGTGAACAGCAGGTTGCTGTAGGTCTTGGCGTTCTCCGGCTCCAGTTCGAGCGCGCGCCGGTAGCAGGCGGCAGCCTCGTCGACGTGGCCGAGGTGGTTGAGGATGCTGCCGAGGTTGCCGTGCAGCACCGGGTCGCCCGGTGCCAGGGCCAGCGCGCGGCGCACGCAGGCCTCGGCCTCGTCGAGGCGGAAGCTCTCCATCAGCGAGATGGACAGGTTGCTCAGCGCCTTCACGCTGGCCGGGCGCAGCTCCAGGCCGCGCCGGTGGTGGGCCACGGCATCGGCCAGCCGTGCCGTGTCGCGCAGCAGGTTGCCCAGGTTGCAGTGCGCCTCGAAGCTCGCCGGGTCGATGGCCAGCGCCTTGCGGTAGCAGGCCTCCGCCTCGGCGAAGCGGCCCAGCGACTGCAGCACCACGCCGAGCTGGCAGTGCGCGTCGGCCGAGTCCCGCGCCGTCTCCAGCACCTGCAGCGCGGTGCCTTCGGCCTCGCCGTTGCGTCCGGCGGCGCGCAGGGTGATGGCGAGCCGAATCAGCGCATCCGTATAGCCGGGGCGGAGCTCCAGCGCGCGGCGCAGCGCGCGCTCGGATTCCTCGAGCCGCTCCGCCTTGCACAGCGTCGCGCCGAGGTGGCAGTACGCCGCGGCGGAATCCGGTGCCAGTTCCAGCGCGCGCCGGTAGCAGGCCTCGGCCTCGTCGAGGCGCCCGAGTTGGAACAACGCGTTGCCGAGGTTGACCTGGCCCTCCGCATTCTTCGGCTGCAGGCGCAGCACCGTGCGAAAGCAGGCCTCGGCGTCGGCAAAGCGCTGCTGCTCCTGCAGCACCGCGCCGAGGTTGCCGTGCGCCCGCGCATAGTCCGGCTTCAGCGCGATGGCGCGGCGGTAGCTCGCTTCGGCTTCGTCGAGCCGGCCCTGCGCCTGCAATGCCGCACCGAGGTTGCCGTGCGCCGGCGCGAAGCGGGGGTCGAGCGCCAGCGCATGGCGGTAGGCGGCTTCCGCCTCGGCCGGGCGCGCCAGCGCGGCGAACACGATGCCGAGGTTGGCGTGCGCCTCGGCGTCGGTGGGCGAAAGCTGCGCCGCGCGCTGCATCGGTTCCAGGGCGCCCGCGTTGTCGCCGAGCTGCTGGCGCACCACGCCGAGCATCTTCCAGGCGAAGGGATGGCCGGGATGGCGTTGCGCCAGCGCCAGCGCCGCGGCTTCCGCCTCGCGCAAGCGGCCCTGGCCGAACAGCGCGGTGACGGCATTGATTTCCTTTGCCGCAGGCGGCTTGCGCGACGCCGCCGTTGCTGGTGCGGGCG
>CAYTFA010000384.1:0-2734 GCA_964436755.1 uncultured Rhodocyclaceae bacterium
CCTGCTCGATGAAGATCTTGGCGTTGTCCATCAGCAGGTCCTTGCGCTCCATGCCCGGGCCGCGCGGCTTGGCGCCGACGAGCAGGGCGTAGTCGGCATCCTTGAATGCGACCTTGGGATCGTCGGTGCCGATCATCCCTGCCAGGGTCGGGAAGGCGCAGTCATCGAGTTCCATCATGACGCCCTTGAGCGCAGCCTGCGCCTTTTCCATCGGCAGCTCCAGCATCTGCAGGATCACGGGCTGGTCCTTGCCGAGCATTTCGCCCGCGGCAATGCGAAACACAAGGGCATAACCGATTTGACCGGCGGCACCGGTCACTGCGACACGAACGGGGGCTTTTGCCATTTGCGGAACTCCTGATCAGGTTGTTTCGAGAGAAGGGCTGCGGATGACGGTTGGGCTTTGGCGAAGTGCGCATGCAGTGCCAGAGCCACGTCTTTGGCGGCGTGGGGATGCTAAATCTTCTGCTGCGCTGTGTCAATATCTGTCAGTTATCTTATATAAGATATATCACATCCTCTGGACGGCTGCGGCAATTTGTGCTCAAATGCCCGCATGCCAGACTCGACCGTGGCACCCAAACCCAGTTCCGTTGGCTCGGCCTCGCCGACCTTTAGCCCCCTCTACCGGCAGATCAAGGGCCTGATACTTCAGCGCCTCGAATCCGGCGAGTGGCGCCCAGGTGAGGCTATCCCGAGCGAAGCGGAACTTGCCACACGGTTCAACGTAAGCCAGGGCACCGTGCGCAAGGCCATCGACGAGATGGCGGCCGAGAACCTGTTGATCCGTCGTCAGGGCAAAGGCACGTTTGTCGCGACCCACGACGACCCGCGCGCCTTCTTCCGCTTCCTGAGGCTGGTCCCCTTGTCCGGTGGCATCGAGCAGGCACAGAGCGTTCCGCTCGAGTGCTGGCGTGCCAAGGCTGGCCCGGAAGTGGCGCGAATGCTCGAACTGAACATCGGGGATCCGATCAACATCGTGCGCCGCCTGCTCCACTTTGCCGGCAAGCCGGTGGTGGTCGACGAGATCTACCTGCCTGGCGCGATATTCGGAACCCTGACGCTGGAGATGCTGCGCGACTTCAAGGGGTCGCTGTACAGCCTGTTCGAAAGCCAGTTCGGGATTCGGATGATCCGGGCAGAGGAGCGCCTGCGCGCGGTCCCGGCCGATCGCGCCAGTGCGGAATTGCTCCACGTTGCGGAAGGAAGCCCGCTCCTGTCGGTGGAGCGCGTGAGCTTCTCCTACGGCGACAAACCGGTCGAGTGGCGTCGCGGACTTTACGCGACGAACGACCACTGCTATTTCAACGAACTCGGTTGAGCCATAAGGATTGTTTTCAGACAAGGTGTATTGATTTATAGTGCGCCGCATCAAAACCGGAGAGATCTGACCATGTCGGAGATGACCAAGCCGCGCCCCAAGTTTCTGGCGCTACATGAAATCAAGTTGCCAATTGCCGGCTTCGCATCGATATTGCACCGCATTAGCGGTGCCGGTCTGTTCCTGCTGCTGCCGCTGCTCATCTGGCTGTTCCAGCTCTCGTTGAGCTCGACGCAGGAAGGGGCCGCCCAGTTTGCCGCGCTTACCGGAAATTGGTTCGTCAGGCTGGTCCTTCTCGGACTGTTGTGGTCCTTCCTTCACCACTTCTGCATGGGCATTCGCATCCTGCTCATCGACGTCCACGTCGGTGTCGAGAAGCAGCAGGCGCGGAGCTCGGCGATTGCGGTACTCGTCGTCAGCCTGTCGCTCACGCTGGCCTTTGGCCTGAAACTGCTCGGAGCGTACTGACATGAAGCGACTTGTCGTGGGCGCCCATTACGGGCTCAAGGACTGGCTGGCACAACGGATCACCGCCTTGGTAATGGCTGCGTACTCCCTGGTGGTATTCGCCGCCGCCCTGGGGGGCGCCCTGTCCAGCCGAGAGTCGTGGCAAATGTTCATGGCGAACGGCGTCATTCGGTTTGCCAGCTTTCTCTTTGTCATCAGCCTTTGCTACCACGCTTGGGTCGGCATTCGCGACATCTGGATGGATTACGTGAATTCGACGGCTGTTCGCCTGACGCTGCATGTACTGACGATCCTCGCGTTGGTGGGCTATGCGGGCTGGGCAATTCAGATCATCTGGAGACTTTGACGTGCAATACACCGTTCGCAAGTTTGACGCGGTCATCGTAGGCGCCGGCGGCGCCGGCCTGCGGGCCGCGATCCAGCTCTCGGAAGCAGGATTCAAGACCGCCGTGCTGACCAAGGTGTTCCCAACCCGTTCCCACACCGTGGCTGCACAGGGCGGCGTCGCGGCCAGCCTTGGCAACTCGGAAGAGGATCACTGGCACTGGCACATGTACGACACGGTCAAGGGGTCCGATTGGCTGGGCGACCAGGACGCCATCGAATTCATGTGCCGCAAGGCGAACGAAGTCGTCGTCGAACTTGAGCACTATGGAATGCCCTTTGACCGGCTCGATAACGGCAAGATTTACCAGCGCCCCTTCGGCGGTCACATGTCGAATTTCGGCGAAAAGCCGGTACGGCGTTCCTGCGCCGCGGCGGACCGTACCGGACACGCGATGCTGCACGCAATGTACCAGCGCAACGTAAAGGTGAATACCCAGTTCTTCGTCGAGTGGATGGCGCTTGACCTGGTGCGCGACGCCGACGGCGATGTGCTCGGCGTGACGGCGATGGACATGGAAACCGGCGACATCGTCGTCTTCCACGCCAAGGCGACCATCT
>CAYTFA010000385.1:0-2734 GCA_964436755.1 uncultured Rhodocyclaceae bacterium
CACGTGTTCTATCCGCCCCAGGCCATCGCGCAGGGGCTCGAGGGCGAAGTGATCCTGCTCCTCATCCTGGGCGAGGACGGCAGGCTGCAGTCCGCTTCCGTCGCCCGCAGTTCAGGTCACAGCATGCTCGACCAGGCGGCCCTCGATGCCGCGCGCCATCTCGGCGCGCTGCCCGGCAACCCACGCCAGACGCTGTTTCCGGTGAACTTCCGGCTGCAGTGATCAGACGGGATTGTCGATGTCGACGAACTCGCTGGGGATGCCGAGCCGCGCCTGGACTTCCGCACCGAGCGCCTCGATGCCGTAGCGTTCGGTGGCGTGGTGCCCGGCGGCAATGAAGGCCATGCCGGTCTCGCGCGCGAGATGGACGGTCTGTTCCGACACTTCGCCGGAAACGAAGACATCGGCGCCGGTCGCCAGGGCCGCCTCGAAATAGTCCTGGGCGCCGCCGCTGCACCAGGCAATGCGCCGCACCGTACGCGCGGAATCGCCGACCAGCAGCGGCTCGCGACCGAGTACCCGCGCCAGATCGCGGGCCACTTCACCGACCGTACCGGGCGCCGCGGGCGCGCCGAAAAAACCGATGTCCTGTTCCGCAAAGCGGCCGTCGACGCCCCACCCCAGCCGCCGCGCAAGTTGCGCATTGTTGCCGAGGGAAGGATGCGCATCCAGCGGCAGGTGGTAGGCAAAGAGGTTGATGCCGCTGGCCAGCACGCGAGCCATGCGCTCGCGGCGAAAGCCGGTGACGCGGCCGTCTTCCGACTTCCAGAACCAGCCGTGGTGCACCAGCAGGGCATCCGCGCCGCGCGCTACCGCCGCATCGATCAGCGCCAGGCTGGCCGTCACGCCGCACACCATACGCCGCACCCGCGCGCGGCCTTCCACTTGCAGGCCGTTTGGGCAATAATCGTGGAAGCGCGCCGCCTCGAGCAAGGCGTCCAGCCAGGAGCCGAGTTCCTCGCGCGCAATTCCCTCGTTTGCCATCGTTTTTCCCTCGCTGAAAAAACCGGATTATGCGCCGCCTCTGGCTCGTCTTCGCCCAGACCGTCACCGTTTGCGTGGCCGTGCTCTTCGTCGTCAAGACCCTCAAGCCGGAGTGGCTGGTGCGGTCACCCGGCAGCGGCGCCAGCGGCACCGAGGTCGCCACCATCGTCGAAGCGCCGGCCGGCGGAGCCGTTCAGCGCGCCACGTCCTACGCCGACGCCGCGCGCAAGGCGGTGCCGGCGGTCGTGCATATCTTCACCAGCCAGGAAGTGAAGGGCGCGCGCCATCCCTTCATCAACGATCCGATCTTCCGCCACTTCTTCGGCGACCGCTTCGGCGAGCAGGCGCAGCGGCGCTCGGGGCTCGGCAGCGGCGTCGTGGTCTCGCCCGAAGGCTACATCCTGACCAATTTCCACGTCGTCGATGGCGCCGACGAAATCGAGGTTGCCCACAACGACGGCCGCAAGTACAAGGCGCGGGTGGTGGGCACCGACCCGGAATCCGACCTCGCCGTGCTGCGAATACCTGCCGACCACAAGCTGCCGGTGATCGCCTTCGGCAGCAGCGACGCGCTGCGCGTCGGCGACGTGGTGCTGGCGATCGGCAACCCGTTTGGCGTCGGCCAGACGGTGACCTCGGGCATCGTCTCCGCGCTGGGTCGCTCGCACCTGGGTATCAATACCTTCGAGAACTTCATCCAGACCGACGCGGCGATCAACCCGGGCAATTCCGGCGGCGCGCTGGTCGACGTCAATGGCAATCTGGTGGGAATCAATACGGCGATCTACTCGCAGAGCGGCGGCTCGATGGGCATCGGTTTCGCGATCCCCGTATCGCTGGCGCGCAACGTAATGGAGCAGATCGTGCGCACCGGCAGCGTCACCCGCGGCTGGGTCGGAGTCGAGGTGCAGGAAATCACCGAAGAGCTGGCCGACTCCTTCAAGCTCAAAGGCACCGACGGCGCACTCATCGCCGGCGTGATGCGCGGCGGCCCCGCCGACAAGGCCGGCATCCGGCCCGGCGACGTCCTCGCCCGGATCGCCGGCAAGCCGGTAAAGGACGCGCAGGGGATGCAGGACCTGATCGCGGCGCTCGAGCCCGGCAAGCCCGCCCGCTTCGACCTGCGGCGCGAGGGCCGCGACGTCGGCGTCGACGTCGTCATCGGCAAGCGGCCGCGGCCGCCGAAGGAATAGCGGGGCCTAGCGCAGGCTCGCGTTCAGCGCCTCGAGCGCCTTGCTGCCGGGGCACAGGTAGGCGTCGCCCAACTGGTTGAGCGGCCGCTCGACCGTGTTGAGGTGGCGGTGCAGGTCCTCGGCGCCGCTGTCGACGTAGAGCAACCCGGTCACGATCTCGCCCAGCGCCTGGCGCTCCTGCAGGTAGTTCATCGCCGCCACGCGATCGGAGGGATCGTAGTCGATATCCAGCTTGCGCAGGTGAAGGACGGAGCCGTCGTGCTGAACCACGCGACGCAAGCTGCCCGGCAGATAGCTGGCCTCGATCTTGTCGCGCGGCAGGATGAAGTCGACGCGATTGACTGCCTCGTTGTGCTCGCGCACGTAGTCGTAGCTCTTGGTCGAGCCGCTATGGTTGTTGAACGTCACGCAGGGGCTGATGACATCGATGAAGGCGGGTCCGCGATGGCGCAGGGCGCCCTTGATCAGCGGAATCAGCTGCTCCTTGTCGCCGGAGAAGCTGCGCGCGACGAAGCTCGCGCCGAGTTGGAGCGAAAGCGCAACGAGGTCGATCGCGG
>CAYTFA010000386.1:0-2725 GCA_964436755.1 uncultured Rhodocyclaceae bacterium
CTCGCCGCGCGCCAGCGCCCCGCTGAGGGCAGGATTCATGGCAGCAAGGGGCTACAGCGCGTGACCGCCTCGTATCAAACCGACGGCGACCCCTTCGATCGCCAGCGGCTCCTTGCGCGTGTTGACCAGGATGGGCGCGAAGTCGCGGTTCTCGGCGATCAGCTCGACCATGGTGCCGCGCCGCTTGAAGCGCTTGACCGTGACCTCGTCGCCGATGCGGGCGACGACGATCTGGCCGTTGCTGGCCTCGGTGGTGCGATGCACGGCGAGCAGGTCGCCGTCGAGTATCCCCGCCTCGATCATGGACAGGCCGCGCACACGGAGCAGGAAGTCGGCGCGCGGCGTGAACAGCGCGGGATCGATGCGGATGTTGCCGAGGCGGTTCTCCACCGCCAGCAGCGGGCTGCCGGCGGCGACCGTGCCGATCAGCGGCAGGCCAAGCTGCTCGACGAGGCGGATGCCGCGCGCCGAGCCGGGCTCGAGGGTGATCGCGCCCTTCTTCGCCAGCGCGCGCAGGTGGTCCTCGGCGGCGTTGGGCGAGGCGAAGCCGAAGGCCCCGGCGATCTCGGCGCGCGTCGGCGGCACGTTGAACACCTCGAGGTTGTTGCGGATGAAGTCGAGGATTTCGCGCTGGCGGGGGGTGAGGTCGTCGGCCATGGTCCGGCTCCGGTAACTGTGCATGCATACAGTAGCCGAAAACCGGCCGCCGGTAAAGCCCGCCGCCGGGGCCGGGTTTGCGGCGGGTTTGCCGGCCAATTCGGCCCTTGGCCGGGGCGGCGCCGGTGCGATAGTCGTGAAATCCGCCCGCGGCCCCGTGCCGCGGATTGGCTAAGCTCCATCCAGCAATGCATTCCCAGGCCCCGCATGCAGACGCCAGGCATCGACCCGACCACCGGCTTCCTTGACCGGGCGAGCTGCCTCGAGCTCGCCAGCCGGCTCGCGCTGGGCGCCACGACCGGCCGCCAGCCCCTGGCGGCGCTGTGGATCGACCTCTCGCGCGTCAAGCAGGTGAACGAATCCTTCGGCCACCTCGGCGGCGACCGCGTGATCGCCCAGATCGCCCATCGCCTGCGCGAAAAGTCGGCCGGGCGCGCCGAGTGGTGCCGCATGGGCGGCGACGAGTTCGTCGCCCTGGTGCCCCATTGCGGGATCGACGCCGCGCGCCAGCTGGGGCAGGACCTGCTGCAGGCGATCGAGGCACCGCTGCAGTTCGGCGAGATTTTCCTCCACCCCTCGGCCAGCATCGGCATCGCCGTGCTCGAGGCCGACGAGGACCCGTTCGCCTTCCTCGAACGCGCCGACCGCGCGATGGGCACCGCCAAGCGCCAGGGCGGCGGCCGCGCCGTCGCCTCGGGCGAGGAGCCGATCCCGGGCCGGCTCGGCATCCTGCTCGCGCGCGAGGAGCTGGCGATCGAGAACAAGCTGCACCTGGCCCTGGAAAACGGCGGCCTCGAGCTGCACTACCAGCCCATCGTGGGCTTCGACGGCCGCATCGAGGCGGTCGAGGGCCTGATGCGCTGCACGGTGGAGGGCGAGACGCTGCCGCCGGCGCGCTTCATCCCGGTGGCGGAGAAGACCGGCCTCATCATCCGCCTCGGCGAATGGAGCCTGCTCGCCGGCGCGCGCCAGGCCAGCCACCTCGCCGCCGCCGGCCACCGCACCAAGGTCGCCATCAACGTCTCGCGCGCCCAGCTTGCCTCGCCGAAGTTCGCCCAGGCGCTGCATGCCGCGCTGCTGTGCGCCGACGTGAGCCCCGAGCTGATCGAGCTGGAACTCACCGAATCGCTGTTCATGGACATCTCGGAAACGGTGCAGGCCAACCTGCACGCGGCGCGCAAGGCCGGCGTCGGCCTGGCCATCGACGACTTCGGCACCGGCTACTCCTGCCTGGCCAACCTGAAGGACATCCCGGCCACCAAGCTCAAGCTCGACCGCGCCTTCGTCGTCGTCCTGCCCGAGGACCGGCGCGCCTTCGCCGTGGTCAAGGCCATGGCCCAGCTCGGCCGCGAGCTGGGCATGACCGTGGTCGCCGAGGGCGTCGAGGACCCGGCGCAGATCGAGGCGCTGCGCGAGGCCGGCGCCGACGCCATCCAGGGTTTCGTGCATGCCCGCGCGATGCCCGAGGAAACCCTCTTACAATGGCTCCAGCAAAGGACCATCCCATGACCGATTCCGTCGCCCCGCCCCCGCCCGCTTCGGTCGATGCCCTGCTCGAGCGCTCGCTCAAGGACATCGGCATCCCGCCGCGCCCCGCCATCCTCGAGCGCATCTCGGCGGAGATGGCGCGCGAGGAGCCCGACTTCCAGCGCCTGGCCGGCATCATCGGCGCCGACGTGAGCCTGGCCGCGGGCCTGGTGAAGACGGCGAACTCGCCCTTCTTCGGCGGGCGCAGCCGGGTGCGCTCGGTCAAGGAGGCGCTGATCACGCTCGGCCTCGACGTGGCGAGCCGCGCCATCGCCGGCATCATCCTGCGCAAGGTGTTCCCCGCCTCGCTGCGCCTGGAGCGCTTCTGGGACGCCTCGGCACGCGTCGCGCGGCTCTCCGGCTGGCTCGCGCAGCGCACCGGGCACAACAAGCTGCGTGCCGACGACGCCTATACCTATGGCCTGTTCCGCGACTGCGGCATTCCCGTCCTGCTGATGCGCTTCCCCGGCTACGCCACGGTGCTGGCGGAGGCCAACGCCGAACCCGACCGCGCCTTCACCGCCGTCGAGGACGCACGACT
>CAYTFA010000387.1:0-2724 GCA_964436755.1 uncultured Rhodocyclaceae bacterium
TCGGTAGGCACCTTCATGGGGGGAGAAGTGCGGCTCATGGACGTGAATTGACCTGCAACGCCCCTATATACTAAGGCATAGTGGGGCGCCCGGCGCCATCACTCCGTCATTTCGACCAGGCGTGGCGCAATCCTGTGCGTACACCCCCAAAAAATGAAAAAATCGCCGGCATGGCACGGCAGATGACCTTCCTTGTCCGCAGCGAGCCGCGGCGCATGACCGACATCACGGCGCGCGTCGCTGCGGCGGCGGCGGCCGCAGGCCCGGCGACCGGCGTTGTCCACGTCTTCGTGCGCCATACGAGTTGCGGCGTGGTGATTACCGAGAATGCCGACCCGGACGTGCGGCGCGACCTGGAGACCCTTGCCAAGCGCTGGGCGCCCGACGGCGACCCGGCCTACCGGCACGACCTCGAAGGCGACGACGACATGGCCGCGCACGCGCGCAGCGTGCTCAGTGGCAGCTCGGTGAGCGTGCCCTGCGCGGACGGCCGGTTGCTGCTCGGTACCTGGCAGGGCATCTACCTCTGGGAACACCGCGCGGCGTCCCACGAACGCGTGGTCGTCGTCACGGTCGTCGGCTGAGCGGGCCCGGCACCGGGTTCAGGGTGGCGGGCTCAGGGTGGCGGGCCGGCGAACAGTTCCTCCATCAGGGCCGATTCGCGGGCGAGAACCGTGGCGAGGAAATCCCCTGCGCCCTGCATGTGGCTGAAGGCGTCGAAGCCGCGTTGCAGGAAGGAGTGCAGTTCGCCCAGCCCGGCGAGCTGCGCCGGTCCGTGCATCAGCTTCAGCGAGACGCGGATCAGCGGCATGCGCGTCAGCCGGTCGAGGGCCTGGCCGATGCGCTCGACCAGGACGATCTGCTGCGCGCGGTCCGGGCGCCGCCCAACGCTGCGCCAGGCCGCGGCATACGCCGGCCAGTCGATGTCCCCGCTGCGCCCGGCAGCCCGCAGGGCATGCACCATTGCGGTGTCGAGCGATTCGGAGAGGGCATCCATGCGCACGGCGTCGAGCAGGGTCTGCAGGGCCTTGGCCGGCAGCACCCTGGCCATGACGGGAACGACGCGACCCAGTTCCTCATCGCGGGGGCGAAAGTCCTTGGGGCCGTAGAGGTCGGTGAGGAAGAACTGCGCCGCCGGGGCGTAGCGCTCGCTGGCAAGCAGGTCGGCATAGGTGGCGGCCAGGCGGCGTGCCTGCCACTCCTTGAGCGCCGGGAAGTCGGCGGCTCGCGGATCGGCGCCTCGCGCGGCGCGCAGGTCGCGCGCCTGGGCGAGGCATGCGGCCAGGTCGCGGCCGATGGCGTCCTTGTGCAGCTCTGCGTCCATGCCGCGGCATTATCCCGCGCGGCCCCCGGGGCGTTAGAGGGCGCTGCCTAAATGTCGCCGGCGGCGGCGCATAAACTGGGACAATAGGCTGTCCGCAACGGAGGAGAACACGATGAACGCCACGGATCCGGCCGCACGACAGGAAAGCGACGCGCAGGACTTCGCCGCAGTGTTCGAGCGAATGCATGCCGCGACGCGGCGCAGCCCGCTGGTGGACCGCAGGACGCGCGAGGCGCGGCTCGATGCGCTGGTGGCGCTGGTGCACGACAACGCCGATCGCTTCGTCGAGGCGATCTCGGCGGATTTCGGCCACCGTTCCGCGCACGAGACGCGGCTGCTCGAGTTGTTCCCCAGCCTCGAGGCGATCCGCCACAACCGACGCCACGCCGGCAGCTGGATGAAGCCGCGCGGGCGTTCGCCTTCGATCTGGTTCCGCCCCGGCCGCGCCCGGCTCATGCCCCAGCCGCTGGGCGTGGTGGGCATCATCGTGCCCTGGAACTACCCGCTGCTGCTGGCGGTATCGCCGCTCGCCGCGGCGCTCGCGGCCGGCAACCGCGTCCTGGTCAAGATGTCGGAATTCACGCCACGCACCGGCGCGCTGCTGGCGGAGCTCGTCGGCCGCTACTTCCCCGACGGGGCGGTGGCAGTCGTGCTCGGCGATGCCGCGGTGGGCGCGGCTTTTGCGCGCCTGCCCTTCGACCACCTGCTGTTCACGGGCTCCACCCGCGTCGGCCGCGACATCATGCGCATGGCGGCGGACAACCTGACGCCGGTCACGCTCGAGCTGGGCGGCAAGTCGCCCGCCATCGTCGGCGCCGGCTACCCGCTGGCGAAGGCCGCGGAGCGCATCATGGTCGGCAAGCTGATGAACGCCGGCCAGACCTGCATTGCCCCCGATTACGTGCTGGTGCCGGCCGGCAGCGAGGAGGCCTTCCTCGCCGCCGCACGCGAGGTGGTCGCCCGCTGCTATCCCGATCTCGGCAACACGCCGGACTACACGGCCATCGTCAACGACCGCCACTACCAGCGGCTGGCCGGCTACGTCGAGGATGCGCGCGTGCGCGGCGCGCGCATCGAGCCACTCTCGGCAGCCGGGGCGGATGCCACCCGGCGCAAGATGGCCCCGCTGGCACTGCTCGGCGTCAACGATTCGATGCAGGTGATGCAGGACGAGATTTTCGGCCCGCTGCTGCCGGTGCTGCCCTATCCGGATATCGACGCCGCGATTGCCCATGTCAATTCCCATCCGCGCCCCCTGGCCCTGTATTACTTCGGCAACGACGGCGCGCAGCGGGACCGCGTGCTGGAGCAGACGGTCTCCGGCGGCGTCACCGTGAACGACACCCTCCTGCACATCGCCCAGGAAAACCTGCCCTTCGGCGGCATCGGCCCCAGCGGCA
>CAYTFA010000388.1:0-2722 GCA_964436755.1 uncultured Rhodocyclaceae bacterium
GAGGGACGCTACGCCGGCAAGCCGGCTTCGCGCCCCTGAGCTAGCACGTTGGGCATCTTCATAATGCGTCGCCATTTTCCTTGGCTTCTACGAATCACCGCCATAAGCGTTTCTGGCTGGGCGCTCGTGTACTTCTTTGTTCACATGTCTTCTGCGTCGTTTGAAGAAGGCGCAATGGGTAATCTGTTTGCGACGATAGTTGGTGTCCTCGTTGGTGTACCAATTGCTCTTGAATTGAATCGCCGACAACAGGCAGCGGCGCAAGCCATCACAAATGCTGAAAGAACCGCCAATGAAAAACAACGAAAGACAAAGATATTGACCCTACTTCGCTCTGAACTCACGATGAACAAAAAGCAGGTACTCGAAATGCGTTCGCCTATGGAATCTGGCGGCGTACGCGGTGTGTCCGTAGGCTCATTAAACGATCAACTTTGGTCAGCATTCTCGGATGGTGGAGAGCTTCAGTACATCAACAACCCTCAGCTCCTCGCCTCTATAGCAGATGCTTACTACCATGTACGCACTTGCATCTCGCTTGAGAAAAAAATCCTCGATATTGTCCATTTCCCAGGCATGCGCATTCGCCAAGATAAGCCGCCAGAGGAATTCGTTCGTGGGTATCTGTCAGAGACCGATAATGTCCTATTGGCAACGATTGACGCAGCCCTATCGAATATCGAAGCCGAATTAGCCTTGCCAGAGATCAAAGCGTGATGCCCAACCCATCGGTCAACCGGACCGCCGAGAAGCAGAGCTTCTCGGTTCCCTCCGCGCTGCGCGCTCCGGCGGCCGGTTACCTCAAACGTTAAGCTGTACAAGAGTTCATCTTCCTACTTCGCCCAACCTCAGCAACCTCACGCAATACGCCAGCCGAAGGAGTTCCCGAATGTTTAGCCACGTGATGGTCGGAACAAATGACATCGAACGTTCCAAGCGCTTCTATGATGCAGTTCTAGGTGTTCTGGGAGCCGGGGAACCATTCCGAAACATCAATGGCACAGGCCAAGCCCGTCTGTTCTATCGGCACGACGGAGCATCGTTCTGCGTCAGCGAACCGATCAATGGGCAACCGGCCTCCTGCGCGAATGGCGGAACCATCGGCTTCAAGTGCACTTCACCTGAGCTGGTCAAGCAGTTCCACGATGTAGCCGTGGCCAATGGCGGTGTTTCCATTGAGCAGCCACCCGGGCTGCGTGAAAGCACTCTTGGCGCCCTGTACCTGGCCTACGTGCGAGACCCCGACGGGAACAAGCTCTGTGCCTTGTTCCGTCCGAAGCCGGTGTAGATGCTCTCGCTCCGCGATTGTCGGCCTCTCCCGCAGCCTGACTCCTCCGTCAACGGGAACTGCCTTCGGCAGACCCCTTACGTCGAACGTTAAGGCTGATCAACTCGCTATGCCCTTCCGCCGTTCACACATGTCTGCAACGTCTCTGGTTCGTCGCAGGATTTGCGCGGAGCCCTGAATGCTTTGTCGCGTGGCTTTGGTTTTGTCGTGTCTGCTGACCTGCGCTTCGGCGCTGGCGGGCCCGAAAGAAGATGCTTTGGCCACCTACCGGAAGTTCTTCGATTTCTTCACCACGGATAACCACGACCAAATGCTTACCCTGTTCGCGCCGGACGCCTTGTTCTACGGCACGCGGTCAACTGACTTGGCTACGACCAAAGACGACATTCGGAGATATTTTGTCGAGGCGCTGACCGGGAAGAGGGGCACGGTCAAGGCAAGCTCTTTTGAGCAGACCGCGCTGGTTCTCTCCGACAGCGTCGTTGCCATCTCGGGCAAGTGGCAATCGGAAAGGACGCTTGAAGGCAGGACGGTCACTGCCGGCCCATCGCGAATCACTGTCGTTTTGCAAGAGCAGGGTGACCGCTGGTTGATCGTGCAGTTCCACAACTCGCCAACGCCCAGGCCCGCGCCGTAATCCATGAGTTCCAACTCAACGCGGACCGCCCTCGAGCTGCGCCCTTGTGTTCCCTCCGGCCTGCGGCCTCCGGCGGCCGGTTAAGTCGTCGTTAGCCCCGACTTGGTTACCCCCCGCGTACTCGATGGCGACCTCCTCGACCAGGACGTGGACGTCATCGTCAATGCCTGGAACCGCAACATCATCCCCTGGTGGCTGCTGCTTCCCCAGGGCGTATCCGGCGCCATCAAGCGGCGCGGCGGCTACCAGCCGTTTCGCGAGCTGGCGCGCCTGGGCCCGATTCCGCTTGGCGGTGCGGTCCAAACCACGGCGGGCCGCCTCCCCTACAAGGCCATCATCCATGTGGCGGGGATCAGCCTGTTCTGGCGCTCGTCGCGGCGATCGATACAGGGGGCGGTCGTCTCGGCCATGGCCATGGTCAACAGCCAGGGGTTCCGCTCCGTTGCCTTTCCGGTTATCGGCTCGGGCACTGGGGGCTTTGGCGAGGATGGCGCGCTGCAGTTGATGCTCGATGCCTTTTCGCGCATCGACAGCGCAGCCGACGTCACGGTAGTCAGGTATCGTAGGCAGGCGGCGCCGTAACGGCCCCGGCCGCGGCGCAGCGTCCTTTAGACAACGAAAAGGAGGGAACACGGCCATGACCGGAACCGTTCGTCTTCACCGGGTCCTGAAAGCGCCGCCCGAGCGCGTCTATCGGGCATTCATCGTGCCGGAGGCCCTGGCCAAGTGGCTTCCACCCTACGGCTTCACCTGCACGGTGCACCACATGGAGCCAAAACCCGGTGGGACCTTCCGGA
>CAYTFA010000389.1:0-2717 GCA_964436755.1 uncultured Rhodocyclaceae bacterium
TGGCGCCGGCGGCCAAGGCAGCGCCGGCGGCGCCCACCCCGACGCAGGCTCTACCGTCGATCGAGGATGCCGCGGCCGCCCTGTCCGGCGGAGACACCGCGCCGGCGCCGGCTGCGCCCGCTCCAGCGGCACCACCCAGGCGCACTGTGGTGATCAATGCGGGTAGTCCGATGATGGCGCGGCTGCTGCAGTCCACGTACGCAATCGTCGGCACGCAGGGGCACGGCACAGGGGTCGCCGTCGAACCCGACCGGCTGCTCACCAATTGTCACGTCATTGCGCCCAATGTTCTCAAGGGCAGGATCGTTGCCCTGAGCCCGGTCACCGGGGCGGCGGTCGAGATCACCGAAGCGGCCTTTCTCGTGCGCGAGGACGCGTGCGTGGTGCACGCCCCGGGGCTCGGCGCGCAGCCGATTCCCCTTGGCGATACTTCGCTGCTCCAGCGCGGGATGCGATTCCATAACATCGGTTTCGGCGGCGGCCGGCTTACCCTGGCCGAGGGCACCTACCTCGGCGCACTGCAGCGCTTCGGCCAGTACTACATGTTGTCGACCAACAGTTGCCTGCCCGGGGTGTCCGGAGGGCCGCTGGTCGACGACGAGGGTCGCCTGATCGGCCTGACCTCGGGCGGTGCGCGCGACCGGAGCGGCAATGCCGTGTGCGCATCGCTGACCGTGGAAACGGCGCGTCAGGTCTTGTCCGAGCGCATGATGCAGATAAATGCCTTTCCCGGAAATTACGTGACCAACTGGACAGGAAGGCGCTGACCGGACAAGAGAGCTTTCGGGTGCGGCGGTGCATCATCAATATGCCTATGGAAAACCGGCCGCATCCCGTTTAGAATGGCTGAAAACAAATTCGAGAGGAGTGTCCATGACCCCGACATCCCCGTCCATTGCCTTTCCACTGCGCGAAGATGATTTCGCGCCCACCGAAGAAGGGAAGGGGCGGCGCCATTTCCTGAGGCCGTTGCTGCGTACCCATGGCGCGGTGATGGTGACCGTGGCAACCTCGCTGCTTGCGGTCGTCATGTCGGTGGTTTGCGGCTTGGTGGTAGCACCGCTCTTTGTCGGCCCCGTGTCCAGCGGATCGGTGGCAATGACGGTGGTGATCCCGTCCCTCGTCGCGCCTCCCATCATTTATCTGGCGATGAGCCTGCTCTGCGAGCTGGACAAGGCCGAGCAGCATCTGCAGCGGATTTCCGTCACCGACGAATTGACGCGCGTCTTCAACCGGCGCTACCTGCTGCACGTCATCGGCGTGGCCTTCGCCCGTTCCCGGCGCTATGGCGAGGAGCTCTCCATCCTCATGATGGACATCGACCATTTCAAGGCGGTCAACGATGTACATGGCCATCACGCCGGCGACCAGGTGCTGGTCGAGGTGGCGCAGCGCATACGCGGCAGGCTGCGCAACATCGACGTGGTTGCCCGCTACGGAGGCGAGGAGTTCGTCGCGGTGCTTCCCAGCACCGCAATCGAAGGTGCGCTGACGCTGGCGGAGCGCGTCCGGCACGCGATTGCCGACGAGTCCCTGCCCACGGAGCGCCAGGTGATTCCCGTCACCATCAGCATCGGCGTCGCCTCGCTGCGCGACGAGGACGAGGATGTCGATGCCTTGTTGCGACGCGCGGATCGCGCCCTTTACCGCGCCAAGCTGGACGGACGAAACCGGGTCGTCTCGGCCTAGTGCTCCTTGCCGTCGATGCGCGGCTGAAGCAGGTAGGGAGCGAAGCGCCAGGCTAGGATGGCAAAGGCGGACGCCCAGCCGGCAGCGGCCAGGGTGATCCAGGCCGAATAGGCGCCCGGCAGCATCTGGGGCGCAACTACCCGCACCAGGAAGGCACCGAGCATGATCCAGAGCGCCGCCTTGTCGGCGGGCTCGAACACCACCTTGCGTCCGGTGTGACCCTTCGCGATGCGTACGATCATCGCCGGCACGATCAGGCCCATCACCCCCAGCGTGAATACATGTACCGTGAGCGCACCCGTCCACGGCGGGCTGAATAGCGCGTCGACAGCTTCCAGGCACAAGTGGGCAACGATCGCCGCACAGCCTAGGATCATGATGCCGAGGTCGAGGCGCCGCAGTGCCCGCAGCGGATGCCAGAAGGTGAGCCGGCCGGCCAGCAGGACGGCCAGCAGCAGCGCGCCGGCGGCGGCGAGCGGGCGCGGCAGCCACGGCGCGACGGCGAGCGCCAGCGCCAGGGACTTGATGGTGCCATCGAGCCACGGGCGGCGCAGGATGTCGACCTGCAGGGCATTCTTCAGGAACTGTGTCAGCGTGCGCTCGAGCATGATCAGGAAGGCAACCCGGAACAGCGCCACCGTCATTGCAACGCCGGCCTGGAAGTGGTCCGCGTCCAGCATCAATGTCTTGGCGAGGGGAAACGCGGCCAGCGCCAGCAGGAAGAACGCATTGTCGCGGTAGCTGTCGCTGCGCCGGTGGCGAATCAGCGTCGCCATCAGCATCACCACGGCCGAAACGATGAAGAGCTGGTTGCACGTGGTCCGCAGCCACACCGGCCATGCGGCTCCGAGCGCCATTGCAGCGCGATCGGCGAGCCAGGCAACGGCGAGAAATGCCAAGGACATGCCGTGATAGCCACGGATGCCGACCCAGTTCTTCGAGGCAGTGAGCAGGAAGCCCGCCAGCATGGCCCAGCCGAAGCCGTAGAACATCTCGTGGGCATGCCACTGCACGGGTGCAAGTGGGGA
>CAYTFA010000390.1:0-2713 GCA_964436755.1 uncultured Rhodocyclaceae bacterium
TGGGACGTTGATTGCCGTGACGCCGATCTCGGCCAGCGTGCGCCACGCATCGCGACTCCAGCCGTCGGCGCCGGCGACGATGGCACGCCGGCGCTCGAAGCCGTAATCGCGCTCGACGAAGCGGCGCACCGTGTCGGCGAGTGCGCGCTGTTCCTCGGAGAAGTCGAATTCCATGGCGTCCCTACAGGCCCAGGAGGGTCTGCGCGATGATGTTGCGCTGGATGTCGTTGGATCCGCCGAAGATCGACAGCTTGCGCAGGTTGCAGTAGCCGGCGGCGAGGTGGGCGGCGTGGTCGTCGCCGTGGTGCAGGTGAAGGGCGCGCGGGCCGGCGGCCTTCAGGGCCAGCTCCGAGATCGTCTGCTGGATCTCCGTGCCGCGTATCTTGAGTATCGACGCCTCGGGGCCCGGCGCCTTGCGCGCCTGCTCGGCGGAAAGCACGCGCAGGTTGGTGATCTCGAGCGCCATCAGGTCGATTTCGACCTGCGCCACCTTGGCGGCGAAGAGCGGGTCGTCCATGCGGCCTTCCGCCTGCGCGATGCGCTTGAGGCGCGCCAGTTCGCGCTTGGCGATGCCGATGCCGGCGATGTTGGTGCGCTCGTGGCCGAGCAGGAACTTGGCGTAGGTCCAGCCCTGGTTTTCCTCGCCGATCAGGTTCTGCGCCGGGACGTGCACATCCTCGAGCCAGACCTCGTTGACCTCGTGCGCGCCGTCGAGCGTGACGATGGGTCGTACCGTCACGCCCGGCGATTTCATGTCGATGAGCAGGAAGGAGATGCCGCGCTGCGGCTTGGCTGCGGGGTCGGTGCGCACCAGGCAGAAGATCCAGTCCGCGTGCTGGGCGAGGGTGGTCCACGTCTTCTGGCCGTTGACCACGTAGTCGTCGCCGATGCGCTCGGCACGCGTCGTCAGCGAGGCGAGGTCGGAGCCGGCGCCCGGCTCGGAGTAGCCCTGGCACCACCATTCCTCGGCGGAGGCGATCTTCGGCAGGAAGCGCTGCTGCTGCCAGGCGTTGCCGAAGGCCATGATCACCGGCGCCACCATCTTGATGCCGAAGGGGATCAGGCGCGGCGCGCCGGCGGCGGCGCATTCCTCGTCGAAGATGTACTGCTCGGCCGGGGACCAGCCGGGACCGCCGAACTCGCGCGGCCAGCCCGGTCCGCCCCAGCCGCGGTCGTGCAGGGTGCGCTGCCAGAGCACGTGGTCCTCGCGCGCCAGCGGCGCGCCATTCGCCACCTTGGCGCGGATGTGGGCCGGCAGCCGTTCCGCGACGAAGCGGCGAACCTCCTCGCGGAAGTCCTGTTCGGCGGCACTGAAGGCGAGGTCCATGGCCGCCTAGCCGCCGCCGGCCAGCGGCACGATGGTGCCCTGGGCCATGGCGCAGAGCTTTTCCGTTCCGTCCCTGACGGCGTACACGTCGCAGCGGCAGACGGCCTGGCTGCGTCCGGCGTGCGGCGCATGTGCACGCGCGACGAGGGCCTCGCCGACGGCGGGGCGCACGTAGTTGATCTTGAATTCGGCGGTGACGACGCCGCCCTCGGGCAGCACGCTGCCGCCGGCATAGGTGAGTGCGTTGTCGGCGAGGTAGCTGACCACGCCGCCATGGACGAAGCCGTGCTGCTGCAGGTGGTCGGGCCGCACGGTCAGGCGCAGTTCGGCGCGGCCGGGCTCGAAGGCCGTCAGTTCGGCACCGAGCTGTACGCTGAACGGCTGTTCGGCCAAGATGCGGCGGCCGAGTTGGAGCAGATCGTCGCGGGTGGTCATGTGCCCTCCGTTAGTGTTCCGCTTAGCGGAACAAAGTTCTGTTTTTTGTGGTACCGGCGGATTGTTCCGCGCGGCCCGGCAAATGTCAATCGGCGGCGGCGGGGCAGGGCACCCGGGCCGAGTAGCGCGGCGCGGCGGGGGCCGGCCGGCTTGACGCTCGAAATCCAGCTGTGCCACTATCCGGAACACAATACTGTTTTGGAAGCCCCTCCCGAGAACCCATGAGCGCCGAAACGCAGGCCCGGCAGGACGAGGTTGCGGCCTTGTTCCGCCGCCACGGTCCGGCCTACCGCTGGTGGGCGGTGGTCACCGTGATGCTCGGCACCGTCTCGGCGATCATGGAGGCGACCATCGTCAACGTCGCCCTGCCCGACATCATCCGCGCCTTCCACCTCGGCCACGACCAGGTGCAGTTGCTTTCGACCGGCTTCCTTGCCGCGACCACGGCCTCGATGCTGGTCGCCGCCTGGGCCATGCAGCGCTTCGGCATGCGGCGCACCTTCGTCACCGCGCTGCTGGTGCTCACCGCCTTCTCCGTGCTGGCCGCCAGCGCCGGGCGTTTCGAACTGCTGGCCCTGTGCCGCATTGGCCAGGGCTGCATCGCCGGACTCATCCAGCCGCTGGCCATGGTGGTGATCATGGACGTGTTTCCGCCCCAGGAACGCGGCCGCGCCATGGGCGCCTATGGCCTCGGCATCGTCCTCTCGCCGGCGATCGGACCGGTCGTCGGCGGCCTGCTGGTGGATGCCTTCGGCTGGCGCGCGGTGTTCCTCGTTACCGTGCCCCTGTGCCTGGCTGCGGCGGCGCTGGCGCCGCGCTATGTGGTGGCCTGGCGCCCGCGACCGGGCCGCGCCGGCAGGCCGTTCGACGCGGTGGGACTGGCGCTGGTCGCTTCCGCCTTGTGCGCCGTGCTGGGCGGGTTTGCCGCCCTGATTCGCGAACCGCTGGCGG
>CAYTFA010000391.1:0-2697 GCA_964436755.1 uncultured Rhodocyclaceae bacterium
GTGCGCGCGGGCGGGCTGCGGCGCGGCAGGCCGGCCTGCTGAAACAGCGCGAGCATGTCCGAGGGCCAGAACTCGAACACTTCCTCGCGCGTGCGGCCGGGGGCGTAGGGCGGGCAGGCGACGAGGCCGCTGGCGGTGTCGATGGTCAGCCGGCGGTGCAGGCTGCTGACGCGGATCGGCGACTTGCCGGGGATGAACCAGGTTTCGGCGCGTTGCGGGCAATCGGCATTGGGCAGGTCACCCGAGGCGGCGCAGACTTCCATGCGTGTCAGGTTTGCGGGCTGGCGTGTCTGGGTCGGCGCGAGGCCGGGACGGGCGACGCGGATCGAGTCGACGAGTTCGAAGAACAGCGGCGCGGCCATCTGCACGCCGACCAGTGCCGGGTTGGCGGTGTTGTCGAAGTTGCCCAGCCAGACCACGAGTACGTAGGGGCCGAAGACGCCGGCGGTCCAGGCGTCGCGAAAGCCGTAGGAGGTGCCGGTCTTCCAATGCACGGGCAGGGCGTAGTCGCCCGCCGCGGCCGGCGCGGCATCGGGGCGCGGGTTCTGGCGCAGCATGTCGAGCACCAGGTAGGCAGCTTCCTCGGAGATGAGTCGCTGGCCCTTGGCCGGTGGGTCGGATTCCAGGGTGCGCAGGGTCTGCAGTTCGCCGCGGTTGGCGAGCAGGGCATACAGCTGCGCCAGGTCTTCCATGGTGGTCTCGGCGCCGCCAAGCACCAGGGCCAGGCCGTAGTGCGACTCGGCGGCGAGGCGCGAGGCGCCCGAGGCCTTGAGGAAGCCGTACAGGCTGGGGTTGTCGAGCCGGGCGGCAAGCGCGATGGCCGGCAGGTTACGGCTGCGGTTGAGCGCCTCAGTGGCAGTGAGTGGGCCGGCGAAGCGGCCGTCGAAGTTCTCGGGGGTGTAGCCGCCGAAGGACTGGCGGCTGTCCTTGAGCACGGTCAGCGGATGGATCAGGCCCTGGTCGAGCGCCAGGGCGTAGATGAAGGGCTTAAGCGTCGAGCCGGGCGAACGCCACGCGCTAAGGGCGCTGACCTGGCCGGAGATTTCGGCGTCGAAGAAGTCGGCGGAGCCGACGGCGGCCTTGACGCCCATGTCGCGGCTATCCACCAGCAGGGCGGCGGCGTTGCGCACGCCGAGCCGGCGGTGGCGCTCGATGTAGGCACGCAGATGGCGTTCCACCAGGCGTTGCAGGCCGAGATCGAGCGTGCTGCGCAGCTCGCTGACGCCGGTTCGGCGCGCCAGCACGCCATCGACGAAATGCGGCGCCAGGAAGGGCAGGTCGCGCGCGCGGCGCACTTGCGCCGGCAGGCGGAAGGCATCGGTTTCGCCAGGTGCTTCCGGGTGGCGGGCCAGCCAGGCCTGGTAGAGGCGGTCGCGCGCGACGGCGAGTCCGTCACGAGACGGCGCGCGACGCGCCGGGTTCTGCGGAATCACCGCCAGTGTCAGCGCCTCGGCCGGCGTGAGTTTGTCCGCTCGTTTGCCGAAGTGGATCAGGCTAGCGGCGGCGACGCCTTCGACATTGCCGCCATAGGGCGCGAGGTTGAGGTAGGCCTCGAGGATCTCGCGCTTGGTGTGCAGCAACTCGAGTTGCATGGCGCGCAGCACCTGCATCAGCTTGCCGGGGATGCTGCGGCTGTCCAGCCGATACAGGCGGCGCGCCAACTGCATGGTCAGTGTCGAGCCGCCGATGCGCCGTTCGCCGCTCGCGGTGGTGATGGCGGCGCGCGCCAGCGACCAGGGATTGACGCCGGGGTGCCAATGGAACCAGCGGTCTTCGTAGAGCAGCACGCCCTCGACCAGCGTCGGGGCGATCTGCTCCAGAGGCACCCAGAGGCGGTATTGCTCGTCGCTGGCGAGCGTCAGCCGCAACAGACGATGCTGGGCGTCGTACACCGCGACCGAGGACGGCGCCTGCGCCGACAGCGGTGTCTTGGGCCAGATCCTGGGTAGCAGCGCGAAGCACAGTGGCGGCAGGATCAGGCCCACTAGCAGCAGTGTGACAAGGCGCCGACCGGACGACACGAGGGAAATAGACATGGCGGGCGAGAAGACCCCGGGTCAGTCTCCGCCAGGCGGGGGAAGGCGCGCCGCCAGCAGGTTGAGTAGGGCGGCCAGTTTCGGGATGCGGATCTCGAGTAGTACATTCATGCCAGGAAACGTGCGACGAATGCGCCCTCGCAATGCGGCGGCAGGGCGATGCGCACGCGGTGGCCGCTGCCCGGCGCCACATCGACGGGCCGGCCCTCGCCATCCTCCATCGCCTCGACGACGAGTTCGAGGTTGCCCTGGGGGCGCACCAGCTCGAGCCGGTCGCCGACGGCGAAGCGGTTCTTCACGGCGATCTCGGCCAGTCCTCCGGCCGCGTAGCCGGTGACGTCGCCGACATACTGGCTGCGGCTGGATTCGGAACTGCCGCGCAGGTAGTTCTGGTAGTCGCGGTCGGGCCGGCGCTCGAAGAAGCCCGCGGTGTAGCCTCGATTGGCGAGGCCGTCGAGGCTGCCCACCAGGCGCGCGTCGAAGGCGCGGCCGGCCACGGCGTCGTCGATGGCCTGGCGGTAGGCCTGGCAGGTGCGGGCGACGTAGTAGGGGCTCTTGGTGCGGCCCTCGATCTTCAGCGAATCGACGCCGATCTCGACCAGGCGCTGCACGTGCTCGATGGCGCGCAGATCCTTCGAGTTGAGGATGTAGGTGCCGTGCT
>CAYTFA010000392.1:0-2693 GCA_964436755.1 uncultured Rhodocyclaceae bacterium
CCTCGATCTTCTGCAGCAGGCGGCGCGCGCGCTCCACCTCGACGTCGACGCCGTAGTCCTGCTCGAAGGCATCGAAGCCGCGCGCATTGAACACATGGATCAGCGCTCCCATGTAGGCGACGAAGTCGCGCTCGGCAAGCCGCGACTTGCGCGTTGCCTTCTGCGCCGCCTCGAGCCACGAGAGCGCCACCGCCACGGCGCGCGAGAAGCCTTCCTCGTCGTCGGCGAAGGCCATGGCCACCGGCATCATGGCCATCACCAGCACCTGCGACGCCACGCTCTCGGGTGCCAGCGACACCAGCACGGCCGGGGCGCAGGCGCTTTCGGCGAACTCCAGCCATTGCTCGCGCGGCGCCGGGTCCCAGGCGATGATCGAGCAGGCGCTGAAGTAGAGGCCGATGCGGTCGTCGGCCGGCAAGGACTTGTCGAGCTGGGCGAAGAGCGCCACGGCGGCGGCGAACGGCGCGTCGTCGGCGGGGTCGGCGGCGTGCGCGTAGATGTCGATCACGTAGTGCAGGTCCATGCGCTTGAGCGGCGGCAGCGCCTCGTCGACGGCGAGCCGCTGCGCCTCGGCGAGCAGTTCCGGGTTGCGGCGGCCGATCAGGGCCGCGGTGTAGAGCCATTCGCCCAGCGCATCGGCACGCGCTTCCGCGCCCGTGACGGCGCGCAGCCGGGTCTCGGCCAGGTCGGCGAAGCAGGCCACGGGGTCCTTCGCCGCAAAGCAGCGCTGGGACGGTGGCGGCTTCGCGGCATGGGTCGCGCCCGCCAGTGTCGCGGCGATGGCGAGCAGCAGGATGAGCGGGCGAAATGTATGCACGTGTCGATTCGCGTCAAAGGTGTGTGGCCCGACATTATCCGGCTTCTACCGAAATGCATGCGACGGATTTGGCCGTCTGGCGCTCTTACGCTGGAGTAGGATAGGCGGCCGGAATCGGGAGGCCTGCGGCAGATGTCGAAACCCGTCGTGCGAAACGCGATGCTCGCGGCCTGCGCCGGGCTGGCGGCCTGCGCCACGCCCGCCCCGGTCGATTTCAGCCTGGTCGGGCCGGATAACGACAAGCACGCCGGCACCTTCCTGCCGGCGAACCAGGCGGTCGAAGTCTGGATTGGCGACATCCGCTACCAGGGCTTCTACATCCTCTCGACCAGCGTGGAGACGGTGCTGATGCCACCGACGCGCTTCATGCGCTTCCCGCGCGATTCCACCGTCGTGTCGCGCTCCAACACAGCGCGCGCCCACCTGGTCGGCTCGGACGGCGCGCACCTCAACTGCGAGTTCCTCTTCGAGGGAAACCGCGCCATCGGCGAATGCAGGTCGCCGGGGGGCAGGGTCTATCAGCTGGTGGCCGGCGCGGCGGATTGACGCCGCCGGGCGTGGCCCGGATTGCGCGTCAACTTGGGGGAAGGTGGCGGAGACGCAGGGATTCGAACCCTGGATCCAGGTTTTGCCCAGATGCACCCTTAGCAGGGGTGTGCCTTCGACCACTCGGCCACGTCTCCGGAAACGGCCCGCGGGCGGGCCATTTGCAGGGGCCGGAGTATACCGCGAATCTCAGCCGCGCAGGCTGATGCGCGGCCAGTCGCGCTCGGCGGCGACGGCCGCCAGCGTGGGATCGGGATCGACGGCGACGGGGTGCGACACCCACTCCAGCAGCGGCAGGTCGTTCAGCGAGTCGCTGTAGAACCAGCTCTGGCGGAAGCTGCCGCGCCACAGCCCGAGCGATTCCAGCCAGGCTTCGACGCGGGCAATCTTGCCCTCGCGGAAGGCCGGCAGGCCGCGCGGCGCGCCGGTGAAGCGGCCGCCCTCCTGCGCCGGGATGGTCGCCACCAGGTGGGCGATGCCGAACTCGCGCGCGATGGGGCCGGTGACGAAGCTGTTGGTCGCCGTGACGATGGCGCACAGGTCGCCCGCCTCGAGGTGGTCGCGCACCAGCGCGCGCGCCGCCGGCTCGACCAGCGGGCGGATGTGGTTGTCGATGAACTCGCGGCGCCAGGCGTCGAGGTCCTCGCGCGTATGGCGCGCCAGCGGCGCCAGCTGGAATTCGAGGAAGCGGTGGATGTCCAGCGTGCCGGCCTTGTACTGCTCGTAGAACTCCAGGTTGCGCGCCTCGTGCACCTCGCGGTCGACGACGCCCTTGCCGATCAGGAATTGCGCCCACTCGAAATCGGAGTCGCCGGCGAGCAGGGTGTTGTCGAGGTCAAAGAGAGCGAGGTTCATGGGCGGTTATTCAAGGTCGAGCGGGGTTTGCATGAGTTCGCGCAGCAGCGGCACGGTGGGCGGCCGCTTCTGCTCCAGCGAGGCGCGGTCCAGGTTGTCCAGCATCGCCATCAGCGAAGGCAGGTCGCGCCGGCCGTGGCGCAACAGGTACTGCACCACGGCGGGGTCCATCAGCATGCCGCGCTCCATGGCGTGGCGGCGCAGCGCGGCGGCCTTCTCTTCGTCGGAGAGCGCCTGGATCTCGTAGATCAGCGCCTGGCCGATGCGGGTGCGCAGGTCTTCGCGCAGCGCCAGGCGCAGCGGCGGCTCGCTGCCCGCGAGCAGGATGGCGAGGCCGAGGAAGCGCGCCGCGTTGAAGGCGCGGAACAGCGCGCCCTGCGCCTCCTCGCCCAGCGCCTGCGCGTCGTCGATCACCAGCAGCGCGCCGGTGGCGGCGGCGATGTCGCTGCCCGCGGTGGCGCCGTCCAGCGCCAGC
>CAYTFA010000393.1:0-2690 GCA_964436755.1 uncultured Rhodocyclaceae bacterium
TCACCGACAGCACGGCGCCGATCTTGATCGGGTCCGCGGCCAGCGCCGGCAGGCCGGCGCCGAAGGCGAGCGCCGCCGCGGCGGCCATCTTCAGCAGTGAGCGTTTGTTCATGGGTTTCTCCTCCTGGTTGTATGTTGAAAGCGTTGGCTACGGGGTGATTGTAATGAAATCCCGGGCAGGCAACGCTCGGGCGGTACGGATTTCGGTAGGCACGCGGCCTAGATGCCGAGGTAGGCGGACTTCACCTCCTCGTTGTCGAGCAGTTCGCGGCCGGTGCCGGAAAGCACCACGGTGCCGGTTTCGATGACGTAGGCGCGATCGGCGATGGACAGCGCGGCCTGCGCGTTCTGCTCGACGAGGAACACGGTCTTGCCCTGCTCGCGCAGGCGCAGGATGGCGTTGAAGATTTCCTGGATCAGCAGCGGGGCAAGGCCCATCGAGGGTTCGTCCAGCAGCAGCAGCTTGGGCCGGCCCATGAGTGCGCGCGCCATCGCCAGCATCTGCTGCTGGCCGCCGGAGAGCGTGCCCGCGGCCTGGCGGTGCTTCTGCTTGAGGATGGGAAACAGCGCGTACATCTCGTCGATGTCGTCGGCGATCTCCTGCTTGTCGGCGCGCGTGTAGGCGCCCAGGCGCAGGTTGTCGGCGACGGAAAGCGGGCCGAAGACCTGGCGCCCCTCGGGCACCTGGCAGATGCCGAGCTTGACGCGATGGTCGGGCCGCGCGTGGGTGATGTCGTTGCCGGCGAAGTTGACGGCACCGCCGCTGACCTTCTGCACCCCGGATATGGCCCGCAGCAGCGTGGTCTTGCCGGCGCCGTTGGCGCCGACGAGGGCGACGAGCTGGCCCTGGCGCACTTCGAGCGAGACGCCGCGCAAGGCCTGGATGCGGCCATAGTGGCTGGTCAGGTCGGCCACCGCGAGCAGCACGGGGTTGCTCTCGGCCACCACGTCCTCGCGGGCGAGGCCGAAGCCCACCGGGGCCGGCGCCTGGTTGACGATGCGCGACATCAGGGCGCGGAACTCGGCGCGCGCGCGCTCGCCGAACTGGGGGTCGGTCTGGTTGGCGAAGGCGGCATCGATCTCGTCCCAGTCTTCCTCGGTGAGGATGGAGCGTGCCAGCGGAAACAGCTCGTTCTCCTCGCGCAGGATGTGGCCGCGCAGCATGGCGACGTAGGCTTCCAGCGCTGCGCGGAAGGCGTCGGCGCCGTCCGGGTAGTGCTGCACCAGGTGATGGAGCTGGCGGCGCAGGCCGGCGACGATGGCCGGGCTCTCGGCATGCTCGCGCTCGAATTCGGCGATGAGTTCGTTGCCTTCGGTGGTGCGGTCGAGCACGGCGCGGTAGAGGTAGGTCTCCTCCTTGGGCTGGTGCACGCGCTCGATGTACTGCTCGATGTAGTCGAGAATGAGGCCGAACAGCTCGGCGTCGGGACGCTGCTCGGGCAGGCCGATCTGCTTGCAGAGCTCTTCGAGCACGACCGTGAGCTGCCACATGCTGCGGTGCTCGTTGCTGATGGTGTGCAGCGCCTCGCTCACGCGTTGCTCCCGAGGTAGGCGGCGATCACGTCCGGGTTCTCGCGCACTTCCTGCGCCGTGCCCTCGGCCAGCTTCTTGCCGTAGTCGAGCACCAGAATGCGGTCGGAGATGTTCATCACCATCTTCATGTCGTGCTCGACCAGCACCACGGTGATGCCGCTGTCGGCGACCTTGCGCACGAGTTCGTCGATCTCGGCGGTCTCCTTGGCATTGAGGCCGGCGGCGGGCTCGTCGAGGAACAGGATCTGCGGCTTGGCGGCCAGCGCCCGCGCGATCTCCAGCCGCTTCAGCGCGCCGTAGGGCATCGAGCTGGCGCCGAGCTGGTGGTAGGCGTCGACGCCGACGAAGCGCATCAGCTCGCGCGCCTCGCGCCGCAGTGCCTCGTCGCGCCGGGCCAGGCCCGGCAGGCGCAGCATGGCGGTGACCAGGTTGCGGTCGAGCTGCAGGTGGGCACCGACCATGACGTTCTCCAGCGCCGTCATGTTCATGCAGACCTGCAGGTTCTGGAAGGTGCGCGCCATGCCCAGCGCGGCCAGCCGATGCGGCTCGACGCCGGCAATCGAATGGCCGTCGAGGCGGATCTCGCCTTCGCTCGGCGTATAGACGCCGGTGATCAGATTGAACAGCGTGGTCTTGCCGGCGCCGTTGGGGCCGATCACGGAGTACACCAGCCCCTTCTCGACCGAGAAGCTGACGTTCTCGACGGCCTTGACGCCGCCGAAGGCCTTGGACAGGTTGACGACTTCGAGCAGCGCCATCATCCCTCCCCGCGTCCGCCGCGGCCGAAGCGCGCGGCCAGCGTAGGCACCAGCCCGCGCGGCATGAAGATCATGCTGACGATGAGGATGGTGCCGAAGGCCACCGTCTCCCAGCCCTCGAAGGTCGACAGCGCCTGCGGCAGCGCGGTGAGCAGCACGGCGCCGATCAGCGAGCCCCAGATCGAGGCCATGCCGCCGACCACCACCATGGTCACCAGCTCGATGGAGTGGAAGAAGTCCGCGATGTTGGGCGTGACGAAGCCGACGTAATGCGCCAGCACGCTGCCCATCAGGCTGGCGAAGAAGGCGGAGAGCACGAAGATGGCGATCTTGTAGCGCACGATGTCGACGCCCATCACCTGCGAGGCGACCTCGGAGCCGTGCAATGCGCGCAGGGCG
>CAYTFA010000394.1:0-2671 GCA_964436755.1 uncultured Rhodocyclaceae bacterium
ACACCAACATCAAGGTCTACCCCGCCGGTTCTCCGGACTGGAAGGCCAAGGGCGCCCAGATGTCGGTCTCCGCGGCCCACATCAAGAAGCTGCTCGACGAGAAGACGCCGTTCACGCTGATCGACGCCCGGCCCAAGCGCGTCGCCGACAAGGGCATGATTCCGACCGCGGTCAACATTGCCGACAGCGAGTTCGACAAGCACGTCGACAAACTGCCCGCCGACAAGGCCTCGCTGCTTGTGTATTACTGCGGCGGACTGGAATGCGTGCTTTCCGACAATTCGGCGGAAAAGGCCAAGAAGCTCGGCTACACCAACGTGATGACCTACCCACCCGGCTATCCGGAGTGGGAGAAGCTGTATGGGCCCGCCAACCCGGCGGCGGCCATGGCGGGTGCCATGGCAGGAGTCGCCAACGCCATGGTGCAAGCGGCGGCCAGCCTTGTACCCGGCAAGGAGAAGGGTTCCGTTACCGTTGCCTCGTTCGAGCAGGTGTGGAAGTCGGCCCCGTCCGCGGTGATGCTGGTGGATGTGCGCGATCCGAAGGAAGTTGCCTCCGGCGCCATCAAGGGCTCGGTCAACATTCCGATGAACGAACTGGAAAAGAAGATCAGTACCCTGCCCACCGACAAGCCGGTGATCTTCGTCTGCGGTACCGGCGCTCGCGCGGGCGAGGCCTACGACACGGTGAAGATGCTGGGCGGCAAGGTGCAGGCTTCCTTCCTCGACGCCGACGTGATCTTCAATGCGGACGGCAGCTTCACGATGAAGCAGAAGTAGTGGGCGAGTACCGCTCACTCGCCGCAGGGCGGCTGTGGTCCGTACTCGAGTGGGACCGCCTCGGCGACCTCTGGCAGCGCATCGACCCCGCCGCCGGCTGGTACCTGCTTGCCGCGGGCGAAGCGCCGCCCCGGCAGCCGGCCGATGCGCAGACGGTCGGCGAATTCGTCTCCCGCATCGACGCGCTGCTGCGCTCCGAACACCGGGAGCCGTACTGCGGCATCGTGTATGCGGACGACCTGGCCGCGCCGCGCCTGATCAAGATCTACGACCCGAACAACCTGGGGTCCTCCTGCGGGTCATCGAAGAATCCGCCCGGGCCGGGGTGGATCATGAGCCGCGTCGCGCCCGAAGGCGACGAACTCCCGGCGGCGGCCGTTCCGGCCGGCCGCAAGCGCTGGTGGCGGGTCCTGTTCCCGGATAGCTAGGCGGATACGGCCGGTATTCCCGGTTTTGGTCCGGCCGGGCATGGGGCATAGTGCGGCTGTTTGCATCCCGCTCGGATTCGCCCATGCCCGATCGCACCTCGTTGAAATTCCTGGTGGTCGACGATTTTTCGACCATGCGCCGGATCGTCCGCAACCTGCTCAAGGAACTGGGGTTCACCAACGTCGAGGAAGCGGAAGACGGGGCGGTGGCGCTGGGCAAGCTGCGCGAGGGGAACTTCGAGTTCGTTGTTTCGGACTGGAACATGCCGAACATGGACGGCTTGACCCTGCTGCAGAACGTGCGTGGGGATGCGAGGCTTAAGACGCTGCCGTTCCTGATGATCACGGCGGAAGCGAAGAAGGAGAACATCATCGCGGCGGCACAGGCGGGAGCCTCGGGATATATCGTCAAGCCCTTCACCGCCGCGACGCTGCAGGAAAAGCTCGACAAGATCTTCGAGAAGATGGGGATTTGACGATGGCCGCCCGAAAGCCCGCTCGACCTGCTAAATCCGCTGCGACAAAGCGGCCGGTATCCTCCACGCGCCGCAAGCCGGCGGCATCGGCCGGCACCGGCGAGGTGCTGTCCGAACTCAAGTCGCTGGCGCGCGAACTCAACAAGGCGGCCAAGGGCCTCTCCGCACGGCGTCCGGGGCATCCCAAGGACGTTTCGGCGATCCTCGGCAACGTCGAGCGGATGACCGCGGAGGCCGCCACCAAGTCGCTGGTCGAGGCCGAAAACGCCAAGGTCGTCGTCGCCCGCCTGACCGAAAGCCTCGGCCGCGACTGGAGCCGCAAGGACATCGAAGCCTCGCTCAAGGCGGTCGGTGGCCACCTGACCAACATCATCGTGGCTCAGGAATTCCAGGATCTTGCCGGACAGTCGATCCGGCAGGCCCTGAAAGCGCTGGTGGGCGCCATTGTCGTTACCGAGGGTGGCGGCCCGACCGAGGAAGGCCGGCTCTCCCAGGGCGAAGTCGATGATCTGCTCAGGAACCTGATGCCCTAGCGGCGGGTTTTCGGCAGTCTCTTCCCCGACCCCGGAACAAGGCGGACTACCGGGCGTTTTCCCTTGTTCGTTGAAGGCTTTACTGTTACCCTTACAGGTTCTTTAGCAATACCTTTCAAGCAGATAAGACCCGCCCACGCCCCGCGGCCCGCATGCTTGCGCTTCGACCAACCGGTTGCCGGCGCTCTACCCGCAGGCTTTTGGCGTAGACTGCATCTCTTGACTGGGGAACACAAGGGGAAAGTACTAGTGCAGCAGCGCAGGCGTCGCGTGGGGCTCGTCCTGAGCCTCGCCGGTTGGATCGCGTTTTCCGGAGTGGCAAGCAGCGCGGAGGAACCGAAGCCGAAGGCCCGTGGGGCTAGCGGAAAGCCGCGGAAGATACCGGGACGCGAAATCGAGCACTACGATTACACCGACGCCACCGGGAAGTTGCTGTACCGCGTTGTGAGGCATGA
>CAYTFA010000395.1:0-2669 GCA_964436755.1 uncultured Rhodocyclaceae bacterium
GCGCGACCTTCGACTTGACGAAGCTGACCGTCGCATCCTTCTGCACGTTCTGGTAGAAGTCCTCGAAGCGGTCGATGGCGCGGATGTCGATGTAATACACGCTCGACTTGGCCGCGTCGCCGTAGGCCTCGCGAACGTATTGGGTCTGCTTGAGCGACGCCATGCAGCAGATGCGCGAGCAGTGGCGCAGGTGGTTTTCGTCACGCGACCCGGCACACTGGATGAAGGCGACGTTCCTGGCCTCCTTGCCGTCTGACGGGCGCAGGATCTTGCCGCCCGTGGGGCCGTGCGGGTCGGCCAGGCGCTCGAACTCGAGGCTGGTAATCACGTTCTTGAAGCGGCCATAGCCGTAGGGCTGGATCCTTGCTGCGTCATAGGGACGCCAGCCGGTCGCCCACACCACGGCGCCGACCTGCAGTGTGACCGTCTCTTCCTTCATGTCGAGGTCGACCGCGCCGGCCGGGCAGGCCGCCTTGGCCTTTTCCCCTTCCGGCGTGCCCACGATCGACGGATCGATCACGTAGCGCTGCGGATAGGCCATGTTGTGCGGCAGATAGGCCGCCTTGAGCTTGTCCAGGCCGTAGTTCCACGGATTGGGCACTTCCGCCGCCACCGCCTCGGCGCACTTGCCGCAGGCCGTGCAGTTCTCGTTGACGTAGCGCGGCGCGACCTTCAGGCTTACCGTGTAGTTGCCGCGACTGCCCGTAACCGACGTGACCTCCGTCATCGTCATGATGCGGACGTTGCGGTTCTGCTTGATGCGCCGCAGGTTGATTTCCAGCCCGCAGGTCGGGTGGCACATCTTGGGGAAATAACGGTAGAGCCGCGCCGTGCGGCCACCGAGGACGGGGGTCTTCTCGACCAGGATCACCTGCTTGCCGCATTCGGCGGCCTCGAGTGCGGCCGTCATGCCGCTGATCCCGCCGCCGACGACCAGAATTGCCTGGCCGGTTGCTATTGAAGCCGTCACATCGCGCTCCCGGAATGAACGTTGTTGCGTGGATGGCCGGCGCCCATCGCGCGGGCACCGGGCCGGGAAGATGCTGCAGAGCGCAAGAATTCTATCGGCTGCCCCCTGTCCGGCGGGTGCAATCTTCCAATGTTCTGATAGAAAACCTGAATGCCGGCCCAGTCGGCAATCGCAGTCGGCTTTGGCTTAGCTGCGGGTCTGCAACTCGCGGATTTCGAATTCCATCGTGCCGAGGTCGGCAAGGATCCATGTTGCGCGGGGGGCGCCCAGGCCGGCGACCGTGCCGGGGTTGACCAGCCAGGTGTGACTGCCGAGGACGTTTGCCTGGCGGCGCACTTCGGGCTCGTGGCTGTGGCCGCAGCAGACGAGGTCGTAGTCACCGGTGCACGCCATTCCGTGGGCGAGGTGCGGGTAATGGGTGATGAAAATGCGGCGGCTGCCGAGGCTGATCGCCGCGTCCTGCCCGTGGTAGTGCAACTGCTCGTCCGACTGGTGGGCGATGCGGGCGATGGCCACGGGATCACCGAGGTTATTGCCGTGCACGGCATGGATGGGCAGGCCGAGTTTGAGCGACGCCTTCAGTGTGTTGCCGCCGATGATGTCGCCGCAATGGATTACCGCTTCGGCGCCCTCGTCGCGAGCGGCGGTGACGGCTGCTGCCATCAGCGGGCCGCGGTCGTGGCTGTCGGACAGGATGCAGATCTTCACGGTGCCTCGCCCGGTCGGAAGCCGAACACGCGGTCAAGCTGGAACTCGCGGACAAGCGCATCGGCGGCAGCCTGCCCGTGCTCGCGGATCACATCGGCGAGGATCAGGCGCGCGCCGTTGCGGTTGTAGCCGCCGCCGAATTCCACTTGCGTCGAAAGCAGCTGGCGCGCCTTGTCCAGGGTCATATAACGATCGGCGGCAGGTAGTCGTCGCCTTCGCCGGATGCCGATGATGCCGCCCCGGCGGGCAGTCCCGCGGCCCGCGTCGAATGATGATCGGCCTGCAGGCGCAGCAGTGTCGTCACGCAGTCGCCGAGATTGTCATAAACCTCGCGACCGGTACCGAAAATCTCGCTGGCGGAATAGAAGAACTGGCAACGAAACTGCCCGTCGCCGGCCTTGGCGACGATGAATTCGGCGCCGAGCGCGCTCCAGTACAAGGCGGGGCACGACGTCGGCGGCGCCGGTTCGGGCTGCAACTGCAATTCGACGTCCACCCTCTGCAGCGGCACGATCTTGCCGTAGCGCTCGAGCAGAATCTGGTTGACGAGCTGGAATTCTGTATCGGTGAAATCGGGAATGCTCATGCTGCGGTTACCGCGCGGATCAACGAAGGTTGCCGCACTCTACAGCGCTGCTGCGATTGCCTGCAATCATTGTTGCTTATCGAAAAATAGAAATTATTCCCTTGTGAGGAAAGCGCGCTTTTCGTCAGAATATCGGAAATTTCTAATGTTTCGGCCTGAAGTGCCGAACCGCCCCCATGTCCGCTGACCACGCGCCTTCCGCCCCAGTGCAAGAAGTCCGCAACACCACGTGCTATATGTGCGCCTGCCGCTGCGGCATCCGCGTGCATTTGCGCGACGGCCAGGTGCGCTACATCGACGGCAACCCCGACCATCCGCTCAACCAGGGCGTGATCTGCGCCAAGGGCAGCTCCGGCATCATGAAGCAGTACTCGCCGGCGCGGCTGACGCAGCCGCTGCTGCGCA
>CAYTFA010000396.1:0-2650 GCA_964436755.1 uncultured Rhodocyclaceae bacterium
GAACCCAGGTAGCCACGCTCAAGCTCGCCGTCGCTGGCCAGCCCTGGGGCGAGTATCCGGTCGTCGCGCTCGAGGACGTAGCCGTGGCCGGCCTCTTCGGCCGCATCTGGGACGACATCAGGCTGTTCTTCCAATGACTGCGCGCATCTTCCTCAACGGTCAGTGGGTGCCCGCAGACGACGCGAAGGTGTCGGTGATGGACCGCGGCTTCCTCTTCGGCGACGGAGTCTACGAAGTAGTGCCGGTGTATTCGCGCCGCCCCTTCCGCCTCGAACAACACCTGGACCGCCTGCAGCAAAGCCTCGATGGCATCCAGCTCGCCAATCCCTACCGCCGCGCGGAGTGGCTGGGCTTCGTCGCGCAACTGGCCGCCGAGGCGGAATGGGAAGACCAGTCGATCTACATCCAGGTCACGCGCGGGCCGATGGCCGTACGCAACCACGCCTTCCCCAAGGAAGTGCGGCCGACCGCGGTGATCCTCGCCGAGCCGATGCTGACGCCGCCGGACAGCCAGCGTGCGCAGGGCATCTCGGCGGTGTCCGCCGCCGACATCCGCTGGCTGCGCTGCGACCTCAAGGCGACATCGCTGCTCGCCAACTGCCTGCTGCGCCAGATGGCGGTGGCCGCCGGCTGCGTGGAGACCGTGCTGTTCCGCGACGGCTTTCTCACCGAGGGTTCGGCCTCGTCGATCTTCGTCGTCAGGGATGGCACCCTGCTGGCACCGATCAAGAACCACCTGATGCTGCCGGGCATCACCTACGACGTGGTTCTGGAACTTGCTGCGCGGCACGGACTACCAACCCAGGTGCGCGACATCACGGAGGCCGAGACGCGCGGTGCCGACGAGCTCTGGATGTGCTCGTCCACCAAGGAGGCGCTGCCCGTCGTGCGCCTTGACGGCGTGCCGGTCGGCGCCACGGGAGCCCCCGGTCCGCTGTTTCCGAAGATGTACGCCTGGTACCAGGAGTTCAAGGCCACCGTGATGCGGGGCGGCTGATCGTGGCCGAGGGTCTGCTCGAATTTCCCTGCGACTTCCCGCTCAAGGTGATGGGCGCCAACGTGCCTGATTTCGCGCAAACCATCGCCGCCGTGGTTTGCCAGCATGCCCCGGAGTTCGCTGCCGCGGCCATGGATATGCGCGCCTCCAGCGGCGGCAAGTACCTCTCGCTTACCTGCACCGTACGCGCCACCTCGCAGGCGCAGCTCGATGCCCTGTACCGCGCACTCACCGCGCACCCGATGGTGAAAGTCGTACTGTGATCGTTCGCACGCTGGGCCGCGCCGACTACGCGCCCACCTTCGCCGCCATGCAGGAATTCACTGCCGCGCGCGACGCCGACACACCCGACGAACTGTGGATCTGCGAACACCCGCCGGTATTCACCCAGGGGCTCTCCGGTAGGCCCGAGCACCTGCTGAGCGACATCGGCATCCCCGTCGTGCAGATCGACCGCGGCGGCCAGATCACCTACCACGGGCCCGGCCAGGCGGTGGTTTACGTCCTGCTCGACCTGCGCCGCCGGGGCCTGATGGTGCGCGAGCTGGTGCATCGCCTCGAGCAGGCGGTCATCGACCTGCTCGCGGAACGCCGCATTGCCGCGGCGCGGCGCGAGGGCGCCCCCGGCGTCTATGTCGGCGATGCCAAGATCGCCGCGCTCGGGTTGCGCATTCGCCATGGCTGCAGCTACCACGGCGTCTCGCTCAACGTCGATATGGACCTCGCCCCCTTTGCCGCCATCAACCCCTGTGGCTACCCGGGCTTGCAGGTGACGCAATTGCGCGACCATTTGCCCAACGCCTCCGCCAAAGACGATACTGAGCGCGTGGGCCGGGCGCTGGCCACGCACCTGGTACGGCAACTCGAGACAGCGGACAGATGACGACCAAGCAGAAGGGCGAAGCCAAGACCGCGCGCATCCCCATCAAGGTGGTGCCGGCACAGACCGTGCTGAAGAAGCCGGAGTGGATTCGCGTCAAGGCCGGCCACAGCGCAGGCCGCTTCGGCGAGATCAAGCGCATCCTGCGCGACCATTCGCTGCACACGGTGTGCGAGGAGGCGAGTTGCCCCAACATCGGCGAGTGCTTCGGCAAGGGCACCGCCACCTTCATGATCCTCGGCGACCTGTGCACCCGCCGCTGCCCGTTCTGCGACGTCGGCCACGGCAAGCCCCTGCCACCCGACCCCGGCGAACCGGAGCAACTGGCACGCACTATCGCCGCCATGAAGCTCAGGTACGTCGTCATAACCAGCGTGGATCGGGACGACCTGCGCGACGGCGGCGCGCAGCATTTCGCCGACTGCATCGCCAGGGTGCGCGAGCATTCACCGGGTACGAAGATCGAAGTGCTGGTGCCCGACTTCCGCGGGCGGCTCGACATCGCGCTGGAAATCCTCGCCGCGACGCCACCCGACGTGATGAACCACAACCTCGAAACCGTGCCACGCCTCTACAAGCAGGCACGCCCCGGCGCCGATTACGCACATTCCCTGGCGCTGCTCAAGGCCTTCAGGCTTCGCGTGCCGAACGTGCCGACCAAGTCGGGTCTGATGGTCGGCCTGGGCGAGACCGACGAGGAAATTCTCGATACCCTGCGCGACCTGCGCGCCCATGACGTCGAGATGCTGACCATCGGGCAGTACCTCGCGCCT
>CAYTFA010000397.1:0-2642 GCA_964436755.1 uncultured Rhodocyclaceae bacterium
GCCTTCGAGGCCCAGGTGCGGAACAGGCTGTCCTGGCGCTTGCGGCGGATGCTGCCGACGTAGTCGTGGCCTTCGCGCATGCTGGCCACCAGCTTGCCGATCTCCTCGGGCGGGTTCTGCAGGTCGGCATCGAGCGTGATCACGATCTCGCCGCGGCAGTGTTCGAAGCCGGCCATGATCGCCATGTGCTGGCCGGCGTTGGCGGCAAACAGGATGACGCGGGTGACGTCGGGCCGCCGCTCGAACTGCTCGCGCAGGAGCGCGGCGGAGCGGTCGCGACTGCCGTCGTTGACGAAGACGACCTCGTAGGGTTCGCCTAGCGCATCGAGGGCCGGGTAGAGCCGGGCGAACAGTGCGCCGAGCCCGGCTTCCTCGTTGTAGACCGGGATGACGACGGACAGGATGGGCGAGTTCATGCGGTCTCCGTGGGGCCGCCCCGAGGGGGCCGCGAGTCAGGAACCCGGACGCCGCGCAGCGGCGGAACAGGCGTCACCCCCCTTCCTTGGGAAGGGGGGCAGGGGGGGAAGGGGGGCAGTCTCATGCGGTCTCCGACAGACTGGGTCCCAGCGCCGCGCAGACGCGGGCGACGTCGGCGTCCTGCATGGCCGGGAACAGCGGCAGTGTAACGATGGCGGCGCCGATGCGCTCGGCCTCGGGGAAGTCGCCCGGGGCGAAGCCCATGGCCCGGTAGAGCGAGAAGAGGTGCAGCGCCGGGTAATGCACGCCGACGCCGATGCCGCGCTGCTTCATTGCCGCGATGAAGCGCCCGCGGTCGGTGCCGCGCGGCAGCACGACCTGGAACATGTGCCAGTTGGAGTTTTCGAAGTCGGCCGGCGGCAGCTCGAGGCCCAGCGCGGAATCGATGGACTCGAAGTACAGGCGGGCGAGGGCGCGCCGGCGCGCCGTGAATCCGGCCAGCCGGGGCAGTTGGCCGAGGCCGATCGTGGCGGCGACGTCGGTCAGGTTGAACTTGCCGCCGAGCACGTCGACGTCCATGCCGCCGTCGGCGAAGCGCTGCACGCCCTGCAGGCGCAGCCGTTCGCACAGGGCCGGATCGATGTCCTTTGGCAGCACCAGCGCGCCGCCCTCGCCGGTGGTCAGGTTCTTGTTGGCGTGGAAGCTGAAGGAGACGAAGTCGCGCGCGTCGCCGAAGGAGCAACCAATCGGGCGGCCGCGCCACGAAGCCCCCAGCGACTGGGCGGCGTCCTCGATGACGCGCAGACCGCGCCGTGCCGCGATGGCGTGCAGGCGGTCACGGTCTACCGGCAGGCCGGCGAGGTCGACCGGGATGATGGCACGCGTGGTCGGCGCGATGGCCGCCTCGATGCGCTCGAGATCGATGTTGCGCGTGGCCGGGTCGACATCGACGAAGAGCGGACGGGCGCCGACCTCGAGGATCACGTTGGCGGTGGCCACCCAGGTCAGCGGCGTGGTGATCACCGTATCGCCGGGGCCTACGCCGGAAAGGCGCAGCGCCACCTCGAGCGTGGCCGTGCCGGAGTTGAAGGCGCGCACCGGGCGGCCGTCGCAGAGTTGCGACAGCGCCGCCTCGAAGGCCTGCACCTTGGGACCGCTGGTGATCCAGCCGGAGCGCAGCACGTCGCCGACGGCGGCGATCGTTGCCTCGTCGATGTCCGGTCGGGTAAAGGGAAGAAAGGCTGTCGTCATGACCGCGCCACCAGGAACACGCCGAGCACGATGAAGCCGATGCCGAGCAGCTTTTGCGCCGCCAGCGGCTCGCCGAACCACTGCCAGGCGACGAAGGCGTTGATGACGTAGCCGATGGACAGCATCGGGTAGGCGATCGAGACGGGGACGCGGGAGAGCGCCATGATCCAGACCACCAGGCTCACCGCATAGCAGGCCATGCCGCCGAGGATGTAGGGCTGGAACGCCAGCTTGAGTCCGATCGGCACGATGTTGTCGGCATGGAACTCGAAATGGCCGACGACGTTGGTGCCGGCCTTGAGCAGCAGTTGCGCGGCGGCGTTGAGCAGGACGCCAGTGATCACGAGGGAGAAGCTGACGGCGTTCATATCATGGCTTCCTGACGATGACGCGGCGGGTGTCGCGGACGACTTCCTCCATGCGGAGGCCCTTGGCGGCGAGGGTGGCATGCGTGGCGGGCGACATGATGGCCCAGGCGGCAGGCGCCGCGCGCCAGGTCGCCTCGAAGGCGGGAATGTCGGGGATGAAGCGGGCAGGTTCCTGCTCAATGCCGAATCCGAGTTCGTCGCGGTAGGAAACCATGGTCGTGGTGCGCTTCAGGTAGAACTGCAGCGTCTGGTCGTAGGTATCGACGCTGTAGAAGGGTACGCCCGGCGTGAGCTGGGGTGCGATCGCAACCGCGACGTCGTGCGCCGAATTGACGCTGCCCAGGCTGTCGTGGCCGAGCAGGAAGCCCTGGCCGAAGGCGAAGCCGCCGGCGGCCAGCGCGATCGCGGCGGCCAGTTCGCGACCGCGGCGAGACCAGGCAACGGCGGCAACTCCTCCGAACAGCAAGGCCGTGGCGCCACCGTAGAGCCAGGGCTGGTAGGCCGCGTAGAGTGCCGCGGGCACCGTCGGGTTGGCCAGCTTCACCACCTGCGGCACGAAGGCCAGGGCGGCCGCCGCGACGACGATGGCGGCGCCGGCGGCCCAGG
>CAYTFA010000398.1:0-2629 GCA_964436755.1 uncultured Rhodocyclaceae bacterium
GCAGCTTCCCGGCGCGTAGCCATAGAGCCGGTAGGCCTCGTCCGACCAGAAGTTGTGGTTGGAATCGACCTCCCATTCCCAGATGCCGGCGCGGGCCGCTTCCAGCGCCAGCTGCAGGCGGCGGTCGATAGCCACCAGCGCCTGTTCGGATTCGCGGCGTGCCGCCGACGCATCCGCCAGGCGGCGGCGTATGTCCTCGACCTCGTCGATGCCGGCGGCGAGGGATGGTCGCGCCGGATGCTCCGCGTCGGTGGCGATGGTCTCCAGCGATTTGACGAGGCGGCGGCCGGCAAAACCTCCACCGCCGATGGCGGCCAGGGTGGCAGCGACGATCAGCAGTCCCAGGGCAAGCGCGGTATCGACCAACCCGCGGCTGTGCCAGGGACTCGGTGCCTCGACCGTGACCGACCAGGGCGCCGCGCGCAGTGCCTGGGTGTAGCGCCGCGGTGCGCCGCCGCGTGCGCTCTCCGCTGCCGGGCCGTGGCGGGCGCTGGCCTCCTGCTTGCCGTCGAGCAGGACCAGTGACCAGCCGGCGGGCAGGACATATTCACTGAGGCGCTGCTTGAAATAGCTGGTCTCGATGGTGGTCAGCATCAGGTAGGGCGTTGCCTTGCCCTGGACCACCGGCACCGCGATGGCAATCAGGTATTCCCGCGCGATCGGGCCGAGGAACTGATCGCCGACCGCCGGCCGCCCTGTGGACAGCGCCGTTGGCGCCGCGCCATGCCCGCGCACATTGGGCAGGGGCGGCAGCGGCGTGCCGAGCGGTACCCGGGTGTTGAACAGCATCTGCCCGCCCGCCTCGGCGAAGATCACGTGGCTGCCGAAGGCCTTGTGAAAGCCGTGGGCCGACTCGTACAGTTCCGGCCAGCGCTTGCGGTCGCGCACCAGTGGCGAGCCGGCGAGCATCTGCAGGGCACCGATGCGCGACTGCACTTGCCGGTCGACCGCGGCGGCAACGTTCTGCGCCAGCGCGTGCCCTTCGCGCGCCTGGTCGCCCCATAGGTCATCCAGTGCGCGGTAAGCAAAGACGGCCAGCAGCAGCAGCAGCGGCGCGATGCAAATCCAGATCAGGCGAACCAGGTACGAATGCAGCCGTATCGACGACATGAGACCTCGTGCTAGGCACCAGGGTTATGAGGGTGCCTGAAGAGATACATTATCCGAAGCAGCAGCAAAGGTGTATGTCAGGGTTTCCTGACATACCTGACAAGCCGGCGTGGGGGCCCAGGTACCAGTCGCCGGGCTTGACCCGGCGGACCCATTGACGCAAGCGGGTACTTAAGCTTCCCGTCGCAGCACGGTTAACAGATTCGAGACGGCCTCACGGATCTCCGCGAACAGCGTGTGTTCGGCGGCAGCATCGAATTTCTGCTGCGCAAGCAGCTTGTTGAGTGCAGTGACCGGGTCGTAGATGGAGTAGATACCCAGACTGCCCGCCGATCCCTTGAGCGAATGCGAAACGAACCGCGCGGCTTCGACGTCGCGCGACGCCAGGCCATGCTCGAGCGCCTGCACCTGCTCCTCGAGCTTTGCCGCCAGCATGTTCACCAGCTTGAGGTAAAAGGTCTTGTCGCCGCGGACCATGTTGAGCCCCCGCTGCAAGTCGATTCCAGGGAGTTCCGCCAGCGCATCGAGAATCGCTTCACGTGAATTGCCCATGGCGGGCGCCGTCGTCGCTTCGGTGCCGTGCGCTGCATCTCCGACGGATCCAGCGGGAGCCGGAAGCCACTGGAGCAGCTTGGCATAGAGCGCGTCCGGGTCAACCGGCTTGGACAGGAAGTCGTTCATCCCCGCAGCAAGGCAGGCTTCCCGGTCCTCGCTGAACGCGTTGGCCGTCATGGCGAGGATCGGCCGCTCCTTCCAGTCCGGCAGGAGGCGGATTTCGCTGCAAGCCTGCAGGCCATCCATGACCGGCATCTGCATGTCCATCAGTATCAGGTCGTAGCGGTTGGCACGAGCCTTTTCTAGGGCGATCTGGCCGTTCTCGGCGATATCGACGCGCATGGCCGCGCCATGAAGGAGTTCCAGCGCCACTTCGACGTTGATCGGGTTGTCCTCGGCAAGCAGCAGCCAGGCGCCGCCGCGTTCTCGCTGCAGATCCTCCGCCGTGGTCGCCGGCAGCCGCTCGTCCGTCGGCATCGGCCCGCGACCGTACTTGAGCTGGCAGGTAAACCAGAAGCGGGTGCCGTGTCCGGGCACGCTTGCGACGCCAACGTCACCTCCCATCAGCCGGGCAAGGCGTTTGGTAATCGCGAGGCCGAGGCCGGTGCCGCCGTACTTGCGCGTCGTGCTGGCATCCGCCTGTTCGAACTCGCGAAAAACCCGGCCCAGCGCCTCCGGCGTCATGCCGATGCCCGTATCCGCCACTTCGAAGCGGACCAGCATGGTGTCGTCGCTGATGGCTTCGATGTCTGCACGCAGATCGACGCGACCCTTTTCGGTGAATTTGACGGCGTTGTTCGCGTAGTTGAGGAGGCACTGGCGGATGCGGGTGAGGTCGCCGCGCAACCAGGTGGGCACGCGGCCGGCGCTGACTTCGATCGTCAGCCCTTTGCCCTGCGCAGCATCCCCGATCAGCGAGCGGACGTGGTCGAGCACCTGGTCGAGGGTGAAGTTCCTTTCCTCG
>CAYTFA010000399.1:0-2620 GCA_964436755.1 uncultured Rhodocyclaceae bacterium
ACGTCGAGCTGCACCAGTGCAACTACAACTGGAAGACCTTCATCGAGGTCTACCTCGAGGACTACCACGTCGTTCCCTACCATCCGGGGCTGGGCAACTTCGTCACCTGCGACGACCTCACCTGGCAGTTCGGCGAGTGGTACTCGGTGCAGCGCGTCGGCATCACCTCGCTGGCCAAGTCCGGCTCGTCGACCTACGACCGCTGGCACAAGGCCGTGCTCGAGTACTACGGCGGCCAGATGCCGCCGCACGGCGCGATCTGGCTCACCTACTACCCGAACATCATGGTCGAGTGGTACCCGCACGTGCTCGTCGTTTCCTCGCTGATCCCGCAGGACGTCGACCGCACCATGAACGTCGTCGAGTTCTACTACCCCGAGGACATCGCGCTGTTCGAGCCGGACTTCATCAAGGCCGAACAGGCCGCCTACATGGAGACGGCGATCGAGGACGACGACATCGGCGAGCGCATGGACCGCGGCCGCCGCGCCCTGATGAAGCAGGGGCGCAGCGAGGTCGGGCCCTACCAGTCGCCCATGGAGGACGGCATGCAGCACTTCCACGAGTTCTACCGGCGCGTGATGGCCGAACACCTCTGAGCAAGGAGACCCGGAACGGGCGCCGGTTGCTGCCGGCGCCCGTTTCTTTTTCATGCAATCCCTCTGGATGGTCCTGGCGAGCCTGCTGTTCGCCTGCATGGGCGTCTGCGTCAAGCTTGGCGCCGCCCAGTTTGCCGCCGCCGAGCTGGTGTTCTGGCGCGGCTTCGTCGCCACCGTCCTGATCGGTGGCTACATCCTGGCGCGGCGCCTGCCGGTCGCCACGCCGCATGCGCGCACGCACATCGTGCGCGGCCTCTCCGGCTTCGTCTCGCTGGTGATGTACTTCTACGCCATCAGCATGATTCCGCTGGCGGCGGCGGTGACGCTCAACTACACCTCGCCGCTGTTCCTCGCCCTGCTGCTGGCGCTGTGGGCCGGCGAGCCGGTGCGGCGCGGCTTCCATGCCGTGCTCGCGGCGGGTTTCGTCGGCGTCGTGCTGCTGCTGCAGCCCACCCTGGCGCGCGAGCAGTGGCTGGGCGCCGCATTCGGCCTTGGCTCCGGCATCATTTCCAGCATTGCCTACTTCAACGTGCGACGCCTGGGGGAACTCGGCGAGCCGGAATGGCGCACGGTGTTCTATTTCTCCGCGCTCTCCGCCGTCGGCGGCCTGCCCTGGCTGCTCTCGGCGGGCCCCTTCCACGCCATCGACCTGCGCGGCTGGCTGCTGCTGCTCGGCGTCGGCGGCTTCGGCGTGCTGGCGCAGCTGTGCATGACCGCCGCCTACAAGCGCGGCAAGACGCTCACGTCGGCCAGCCTCGCCTACAGCACCGTGGTCTTCTCTTCCGTGTTCGGCATGCTGTTGTGGGGCGAGAACCTGTCCTGGCTGAGCTGGGCCGGCGTGGCCCTGATCGTGGCCAGCGGCGTCGCGGCCACGGCGATGTCAGGGCGGGCCGCTACCGAGGCTGTCACCGACTGAACCCGGACCGTGCCGCAGGCCCCGCTTCGGCGCGGGCGTTCCCGGGGCGGCCTAGCCGGTGATGCGGCGCTTGAGGGCGCGGCCGAGCACCCGCAGGCGGTGGGCCAGCGGGAAGCGGCGGAAATTGGTCTTCACGGCGCCCTGGGTGAACGCGGTGCGCTTGGAGTAGTCCATCACCAGGTCCACCACCGTACAGCGTCCGCCGGCGGCGGTTTCGCGCGCCCGGGCGATGGCCGCCGCGACTCCGCTGTCGTTTTCGACCTTGACGTAGTCCGCCCCGGTGGCCATGGCCACGCCGGCGAAGTCGATCTTGCCGAGGTCGGTGCACGGCTTGCGGTTGAACGGGATCTCCTGCGCCTGCGCGATCTGCGACAGCTCGCCGTCGTGAAACACGTAATAGACGATGCCGAGGCCGAGGCGGGTGGCGGACACGATCTCCATGCAGGTCATGGTGAAGGCGCCGTCGCCGACGATGGCGAAGACCTCCCGTTCCGGATTGGCCAGCTTGGCGCCGATCGAGGCCGGCACCGCGTAGCCCATGGCGTTGAAGTCGGTCGGCACGATCAGGGCCCTGGATTGATGCACGGGATAGAGCTCGGCCGTCAGGTAGGTGTGGTTGCCGTCGTCCACCACGGCAATGGCGTCGTCGGGCACGGCGGCGCGCAGCGCGTCGAAGAAGGTGACCGGGTTGACGCGCCCCTTGCTGTCGTGGCGCCGCCATTCGTCGCGGTAGGCCTGCTTGTCGCGGGCGATCTGCTGCACGAGGTCGGTGCGCGGCGGACGGGCCGGCGCGCTGCGCGACAGTTCCGCCAGCAGGGCATCGAGCACTGCGCCGGCGTCGCCCTCCAGGGCCGCGGCGGCGGGGTAGTTGGCGTTGAACACGGCGGGGTTGATGTCGACATGGACCAGGTTGGCCGGAACGCTGACGCCGAAGCTGCCGGTCGCGATCTCGCCGAAGCGCGTACCGACGGCGAGCAGGCAGTCGCAGTCGGCGAAGGCATTGCGCGCAGCGGGCACCGCCGCCGCACCGAAGCCGAAGCCGGCATGCAGCGGATGGCTGGCCGGGAACACGGAGAGTCCCTGCAGCGTGGTCGCCACCGGCGCC
>CAYTFA010000400.1:0-2612 GCA_964436755.1 uncultured Rhodocyclaceae bacterium
TCGCCGCGCAGCGCCGGCGCCGCCGCATCCGCCGCCAGTGCCCACAGGCTGTCCGTCACCGCGGCGATGGCGACGAACAGCGTAGCCAGCAACAGGCCCTGTGCCATCGGCGGCGCATCCGGCGTGAGGAACTGCGGCAGGAAGGCTGCATAGAAGATCATCGTCTTCGGGTTGAGCAACGCAACGACGAAGCCCTCGCGCAGTACGCGTTGCGCCGAGGCCGGCACCGGTGCCGTCACGACCGCGTCCATATCCGCCGTGCGCAGCATCTGTACGCCGAGCCAGACCAGGTAGGCCGCGCCGGCCAGCCTGACCAGCGAAAAGGCCGCCGCCGAGACGGCGAACAGCGCGGCCAGGCCGGCAGTGGCCGCCATTGCGTTGCCGAGGTTGCCCAGCGCCACGCCCGCCACCGACACCAGGCCGAGGCGACGCCCCTGCACCAGGCTGCGCGTTACCACATAGAGCACGCCGGGTCCCGGCGTCACGGCCAGCACCAGGCTTGCCGCGAGGAAGGCAGAAAACAGGGGCCAGGGCGGCAGGAGTTCAAGCATGCCCTGCCTCCGCCGCGCGCCGCATCACGCCACACTCCGTCGCGACGCAAGCCGGATCAGCGTGCCCGCGCCGAACAGCGTACCGAGGAAGGCCAGCGGATACAGCCACCACGCCAGCAGCACCGGCGAGGCCAGCAGCGCCCCGCCGACGCTGAACGCCGCCTGCAGGGCCCAGCCCAGCGTCGGCACGCGCGCGATCGGCCCCGTCTCGCACGACTGGCGATACTCGGTGACGACGCCGATCCCCGTGCAGAACACGGCGGCAAGGACGAGGATGGCTGCAAGGGCCATGCGGAAGCTGGGCATGGTGATCACATTACCCTAGATGCGTGCGCCTGCACGCATCACCGCACCTTGATCTCGGTCCACATGCGCGACAAGGTGCGCCGCAGACGCGGATCGAAGTCGCGCAGCATTTCCAGCCGCGACAGATCGCCTTCCGGCGGAAATATCCCGGGATTCGCCGCAATTCCGGGCTGCACGTGCGCCATCGCCGCGCCGTTGGGGTTGCCGGCACCGATGAGGTTGGACACGTCCGCCGCGTTGCGCCCGTCGAGCATGAAGTCGATGAAGCGGTGCGCGAGGTCCGGCCGTCGCCCGGACTTGTGCAGCACGAAGTTGTCCACCGCCAGCACCGCGCCCTCCTTCGGCGTGGCAAAGCCGATGGAGAACGGACGCTTCGCTGCCAGCGCATCCTGCTGCGCGCGGAACATGTCGTTGCTGTAGCCGTGCGCCACCCAGACGTTGCCGATCGCCAGGTCCTTGATGTAGGTGCTGTTGGAGAACGCCGCCCAGTACGGCTTGGCGCGCAGGATCAGGCGCTTGGCCGCCTCCCAGCGCGCCGGGTCGCGCTCCTGCACGGAATGGCCAAGGTAGCGCATCGCCGCCGCCATCAGCTCGCGCTGGCTGTTGAGCACCGTCACCCGGCCGCGGATCTTCTCCAGATGCTTCGGCTCGAAGATGAGTGCCCAGGTGTCGAGGGGCAGGCCGAGTTCCTGCATCTTGCCGGTGTTGTAACCGAGCAGCGTGATCGAGGTCGCATAGGGCACGGAGTAACGGTTGCCCGGGTCGTACCAGGCGTCGAGGAACTCGCGCCGCAGGTTGCCGAAATGCGGCAGCGCAGCCCGGTCGATCTCGCGCAGGGCCTGGCGCCGGATCAGCGACTCGACGGCATTGCCGGTGGGCACCAGCAGGTCGTAGCCGACCGCGCCGGCCTCCAGCTTGGCCAGCATCTCCTCGTTGTCCGAGTAGTAATCCTGCTTGAGGCGGCAGCCGCAGTGCGCCTCGAAGCGTCGCACCGTATCCTCGGAAATGTAGTTGTTCCAGTTGTAGAGGTAGAGCGTGTCGGCCGCCCGTGCCGGCAGGCTTGCCAGCAGCAACGCCGCAGCGCCGCCGAGTGCGAGGAGTCGGCGCTGGCGGGACGGCGGTGTTGACGGCATTTCAGTGGCGCCTCACCCTCACCTTGTTTTCTGTGACGACCACAAAGCAGCCTTCCCAAGCGGCGATGTCCTCGCTGATTGCAGCCAGCGCCGCCACGAGCGCTTGCGCGCCGGGCTCACGCAGGCGCAGGAGCAACAATCCGGCGTGGCTACCGGGCCTGAAGCGTCGCGCATCGGAAAAGTCCAGGTCTTGAGTGATCAAGAATCGCCCTTCGCCGCAAGCCGCCCGCCAAATATCCGCCGTCGGACCGACCGGACAACTTCTCGTCGGGGACCGTATGCACATCATGTCCGCGAGCCGAAAGAATGCCTGCCAGTCGCGCCGGCAAGTTCTCGTCAAGCTTGATCTTCATGCCAGGACAGGCGTCGGCGGCAGCGGGAGGTCCTCCTCGGCCGAGATGGCGGCGAACGCGATTACCGCACGCAGGGCGTCGCGGTTGAGCGTGGGAAAGTCGGCCAGGATTGCGTCGTCGGTCATGCCTTCGGCCAAGCTGGCAAGTATGGTCCTGACCGTGACGCGCGTTCCGGTGACGACGGCATCGCCGCCGCAAATCGCCGGGTCACGGGGAATGGAGGGGTTGAAGTTCATGGTCACGGCTGGCGTCCCGTCGTCACAAGTAAC
>CAYTFA010000401.1:0-2609 GCA_964436755.1 uncultured Rhodocyclaceae bacterium
AAGGACTACCACGTCTCCATCCTGGTCAGCGAATACACCCTTTATTGCCTCGACCAGCCCGAACTGTGGTCGATCCGCTTCCTCGATCGCACCCAGGTGCGCGGCAAGCAGGGCTCGCAGTCGGTCTACGAGGTGTTCAACGCCGATCCCGGCCCCCTACGCGAGGCCAAGATCGAAGGCATCAAGGCGTTCGAGCAGGCGCTTGCCTTCTTCCACCTCGATGACATCCCGGCCGCGCGCGAGCGCCTGGTCGGTTACCTGCGCACGGCACCGGACGACACTGCCGCCCAGGTCTACGTCGAACGCTGCGACACGCCGACGCACGCCCTCGGCCACCATCGCGCCGAACTGGCCGCCACCTGGCGCAACGAGTACTCGTTCGGCCAGGCCGCCGTCGATACCGCGCACCAGAACCTGCTGACGGACATGAACGCCCTGGCTCGCGCCGTGAATGTCGGCGCCTGGGAACTCACTCCGCCCCTGCTGGCGCAGATCCAGTTCGCCGCGGCGCAGGATTTCACCATCGAGGAACAGTTGATGGAGCGCGACGGCTATCCCTTCCTCGACCTGCACGTACGCCAGCACCAGCGCTTTTTCGAATATTTCGGCGAATTGCGCCGGGAAATCGAGACCGGCGAGGAGAATCGCGTCTACCTCGCATTCCGGGTCAAGCGCCTGCTCAGCGACTGGCTGGTCAACCACATCCTTTCCGCCGACCGCCACTACGGCCACTTCCTCTTCAGCCGGCGCCAGGCCAACGCCGCGCCCTGACCCTTCGTGCGCCCCGTAGAGGCGTTTACCTAGGCAGAAGGGAGGGGATGGTGGTATTCTTTGCTGCGCCGCAACAATCCGGCTGAACCGGCCCGGCGGCACCCGCGGAGCGCACCATGCACAAGGAACTGCACTACCTGCACACGCTGTTCGAGCCTGCCTCGATCGCCATCGTCGGCGCGTCGGAGACGCCCAACTCGATCGGGGTCACGATCGTGCGCAACATGCTCGACTCGGGCTACAAGGGCAAGCTGTATTTCGTCAATCCGAAACACGAAACGGTCTTCGGCCAGAAGGCCTACCCGACCGTCGACACCATTCCGCAACGCCTCGACATCGCGGTGATCTGCACACGCGCCGAGACCGTGCCGGAAATCGTCGACACCTGCGGCCGCGCCGGCTGCCGCAATGCCATCATCGTCTCCGGCGGCTTCGCCGAGGCCGGCCCGCGCGGCGCGGCACTCGAGCGCGCCGCGCTGGAAAACGCCCGCCGCCATCGCATGCGCCTGATCGGCCCCAATTGCCTCGGCATCATGCGCCCCGGCAGCCAGATCAACCTGACCTTCGCCCACGGCAGCGCCAATGCCGGCACCATCGGCCTCATTTCGCAGTCGGGCGCGCTGTGCACCGCCATCCTCGACTGGGCCCTGCCCAACAAGATCGGCTTTTCCAGCGTTGTCTCGCTGGGCGCGGAAAGCGACGTCGATTTCGGCGAAGTGCTCGACTACATGGTCTCCGACCCGCGCACGGAGAACATCTTCCTCTACATCGAAGGCATCAAGAACGCGCGCCGCTTCATGACCGCGCTGCGTGCCGCCGCGCGCTGCAAGCCGGTGCTGCTGATCAAGGTCGGCAAGCATCCCGCCGGCGAGAAGGCCGCGCTGTCGCATACCGGCGCCCTGGTCGGCGCCGACGACGTCTTCGACGCCGCGCTGCGCCGCGCCGGCGTGGTGCGCCTGGCCAACGTCGGCCAGATGTACGCGGCCGCCTCCGCCCTGTTCTCCCACTTCCGCCCGCGCGGCAAGCGCCTGGCGATCGTCACCAACGGCGGCGGACCGGGCGTGATGGCTGCCGACCACGCCGCCGACATCGAAATTCCGCTCGCCCAGCTCGATCCGGCGACGCTGACCAAGCTCAACGAGGTGCTGCCGCCGAACTGGTCGAAGTCGAATCCGGTCGACATCCTCGGCGACGCCGACCCGGCGCGCTACGGCGCGGCGCTGCAGGCCATGATCGACGACGACAACGTCGATGGCGTGCTGGCGATCCTGACGCCGCAGGCGATGACCGACCCGACCCAGGCCGCGCGCACCGTGATCGACATCGCACGGCAGAGCGACAAGCCGCTGGTCACCTGCTGGATGGGCGAGGAGCAGGTTGCCGAGGCGCGCAAGCTGTTCCGCGGCGCCGCGATCCCGACCTTCCGCACGCCGGAACCGGCGGTGGACCTGTTCTCCCACATCTCCAACTACTACCGCAACCGGCAGCTGCTGATGCAGACGCCGTCGTCGATTTCCGACCAGGCGCCGCCGCGCCTCGAATCGGCCCGCCTCGTCATCGAGACGGCCCTGCTTGAGGGACGCAAGATACTGAACGAGATGGAATCGAAGGCGGTGCTCGCCGCCTTCCGCATCCCCATCGCGCAGACCGTGGTCGCCCGGTCCGCCTCCGAGGCCATGGTGCTGGCGGAGGAACTGGGCCTGCCGGTGGTGATGAAGATCGACTCGCCGCAGATCGTGCACAAGTCCGACTCCGGCGGCGTCCGCCTCAACCTCAACAGCCTGGCCGCGGTGCGCGATTCCTGGCTGGAGATCATGGAGGAAGTGAAGAAGAACCGG
>CAYTFA010000402.1:0-2605 GCA_964436755.1 uncultured Rhodocyclaceae bacterium
CCCGCGGGCGTCCGGCTGCCAGTAGGGCGCGCCGAGCCCGGTGAACGCCGGCACGAACATCACGCCGCCGCTGTCGGGAACGCTCTCCGCCAGCGACTGCACGGCGTCGCTGCCCTTGATCGCATGCAGCCCGTCGCGCAGCCATTGGACGACGGCGCCGCCGATGAAGACGCTGCCTTCCAGGGCGTACTCGACGTCGGTGGAGCTCTGTGCCGCGCTTGTTGAAATCAGTCCGTTGGCGCTGTCGAGGCAATGGCGTCCGCTGTTCATCAGCATGAAGCAGCCGGTGCCGTAAGTGTTCTTTGCCAGGCCGGCGGCGAAACAGGCCTGGCCGAAGAGGGCCGCCTGCTGGTCGCCGGCGATGCCGCCGATGGGGATGGCCGCGCCGAACAGATCGGCACGGGTGTGGCCGAACACGTGGCTGGACGGATGGACGGCAGGCAGCACGTCGTGCGGGATGTCGAGCGTGGCCAGCAGTTCGTCGTCCCATTCGTTGCGATGGATGTCGAAGAGCAGCGTGCGCGAGGCATTGCTGACGTCAGTGACGTGCAGGGTTCCGCCGCTGAGCTGCCAGGCCAGCCAGGTATCGACCGTGCCGAATGCGAGTTCGCCGCGCGCGGCGGCAATGCGCGCGCCAGGGCAATGATCGAGCAGCCACTTCAGCTTGGTGCCGGAAAAGTACGCGTCGAGCACCAGGCCCGTGCGGGCGCGGAATGTCCCGGCGAGTCCGCGTGCCTGCAGGTCGGCACAGTCCGGCGCGGTACGTCGATCCTGCCAGACGATGGCGTTATGCAGCGGTTCGCCGGTGCGACGGTTCCACAGCAGGGTGGTTTCGCGCTGGTTGGTGATGCCGAGTGCCGCGACGTCGGCGCCACTTATTCCGGCCTGCGCCAGCGCCTCGCGCGCGGTGGCCAGTTGCGTGGCCCAGATTTCGCGGGGATCGTGTTCCACCCACCCGGGTTGCGGGAAGATCTGGCGGAATTCACGCTGTGCCATGGCCACCGGGCGCGCATCGGCATCGAAGACGATGCTGCGCGAGCTCGAGGTGCCCTGGTCGAGTGCAAGTAGGTAGCGGCGAGAGCTCATGCGGGGCTACCGCGGAAGACGGCGGAGGCCGCCATTATGGCGGCGCTCGCGGATCCCTGCGGCAGTGCGGCCGCCGTTTGTAAGCTTCCATTAAGTGCGCTTATGTTAGGATTTGCGCCGCAACAATGACGGCCCATCCCCGATTTCCTGCCCTTGCGGCAGCCCCCGGGCGCGGCACTGGCGATCCGGCGGCTGAATGGCACGCGGTTCTCCGCCGCCGGGCCGGCAGCGGGCAGCACGGCACTCCGCCGGCTCCCGATCCTCGCTGACAACGCATACGACAAGGACGACGCATGAAGATCCACGAATATCAGGGCAAGGAAATCCTGAAGAAATTCGGCGTGACCGTGCCCCGCGGCACTCCCTGCTTTTCGGTTGACGAGGCCGTCAAGGCGGCGGAAAGCCTCGGTGGCAAGGTCTGGGTGGTGAAGGCCCAGATTCATGCGGGCGGCCGCGGCAAGGGCGGTGGTGTCAAGGTCGCCAAGTCGATGGACGAGGTCAAGACCTACGCCGGCCAGATCCTCGGCATGCAACTGGTGACCCACCAGACCGGGCCCGGCGGCCAGAAAGTGCGCCGCCTGCTGATCGAAGAGGGCGCCGACATCAAGAAGGAATACTACTGCGCCGCCCTGACCGATCGTGCGACGCAGAAGGTGGCCATGATGGCCTCCTCCGAAGGCGGCATGGACATCGAGGAAGTCGCGCACAAGACGCCGGAGAAGATCATCAAGGTCTTCGTCGATCCGCTGGTCGGTCTGACCGACGCCCAGGCCAAGCAACTGGCGGACGGCATCGGCGTTCCCGCGGCCTCCCAGGCGCAGGCCGTCGATACCTTCAGGAAGCTCTACACCTGCTACATGGAAACCGATGCCAGCCTGGCCGAGATCAACCCGCTGATCCTGGAAGGCAACGGCACCATCAAGGCGCTCGACGCCAAGTTCAATTTCGATTCCAACGCGCTGTATCGTCATCCCGAAATCGTCGCCTACCGCGACCTCGATGAAGAAGATGCCGACGAGATCGAGGCCTCGAAATTCGACCTGGCCTACATCAGCCTCGACGGCAACATTGGCTGCCTGGTGAACGGCGCGGGTCTGGCCATGGCCACCATGGACACCATCAAGCTGTTCGGTGCCGAGCCGGCCAACTTCCTCGACGTCGGCGGTGGTGCCACCACCGAGAAGGTGACCGAGGCCTTCAAGATCATGCTCAAGAACCCCAAGGTCAAGGGCATCCTGGTCAATATCTTCGGCGGCATCATGCGCTGCGACACCATCGCCACGGGCGTCGTCGCCGCGGCCAAGGAAACCCATCTGTCCGTGCCTCTGGTGGTGCGCATGAAGGGCACCAACGAGGAACTGGGCAAGAAGATCCTGGCCGAATCCGGCCTGCCTATCATTTCCGCCGATACCATGGCCGAGGCCGCGACCAAGATCGTCGCCGCCGTCAAGTAAGGGAAGCGACATGTCCATCCTGATCAACAAAGACACCAAGGTCATCACCCAGGGCATCACCGGCA
>CAYTFA010000403.1:0-2600 GCA_964436755.1 uncultured Rhodocyclaceae bacterium
GGTCATCGCCCGCGTGCCGTTGATGCCGATCAGCCAGTCGGCTTCGGACCGGCAGCGCGCGGCATCAGCCAGCGGCTGCATTTCCGATTCGGTACGCAGATGGGCGAATCCGTCGCGGATTGCCGACGGGGTCATCGATTGCAGCCAAAGGCGGCGCACCGGCTTGCCCTTGGCGCCAAGCGCATGCTGGACGACGTAGCGGAAGATCAGTTCACCCTCGCGTCCGGCGTCACAGGCATTCACCAGGCCGCTGACATCCTTGCGCTTGATCAGCCGCGTCAGCAGGCGCAGGCGCTCGTTGGACTTCTCGATCGGACTCAGCGCGAAGTGGGGCGGGATCATCGGCAGGTGGGCAAAGCTCCACTTGCCGCGCTTGACGTCGTATTCCTCCGGCACCGACAACTCGAGCAGGTGGCCGATGGCGGACGAAAGCACGTAGTCGTCGCTTTCGAAGTAGTCGCCGGTACGCGCGAAACCGCCCAGCGCCTTGGCGATGTCCTGGGCAACTGAGGGCTTCTCGGCGATGATGAGCTGCTTGGTCATTGTTTTTCTTGGGCTTGCCGGACGGAGCCGGACCGGGAGCGGCGCATCATAAGCGCGCGTCCCCCGCTCATGCAAGCCGGAAATCAGTTGAGAAGGGCTGGCGGACCGTCGCTGTCGGCAGAATCCGCGTCCTCGTCGGCTTCGGCCACCAATTCACCGAGGATCAGGGCATCCACCTCGTGCCGGTAACGCCAAAGCACCGCCAGCACGATGACCTTCAGCCGGTCGAGCGAAACCTCCTCGACGGGCAGCGCCAGTGCGCGGTCGATGATCGACTCCCGCAACGACGCGTCGATGGCCCCCTGCTGCTCGAGGAATACCAGGAACCCGCGGCAATCGGCAGGCAGCCGGTCCATCTCCTCGGTGTCGTAGATGCGCATGGCGCCCAGCGCCGCCGGGCTGACGTCCTGCGGGCTTGCCCCGGCACCGAAGCCGTCCAGCCAGGAGAGGGCCGCCGAGATCTCATCGCGCTCGAACCCCGCCGCCGAAAGCTTGCGGGCGAGCACGGCCGGCTCGGGGCAGGCATCGGGCAGGTAATTCTCGAAGAGGTAGACCAGGATGTCGATCATGTTCGTCAGTGCAGGGACTGGTAGAGACCGCCCGGCAACTGGGCGACCCGGCCGGCAAGCTCCATGGGTAGCAGGATGGCAAGAAGGTCGGCGGGCGTCAAGCCGGTGCGCGCCGAGAGTGCCTCGACATCGCACGGCACGCTACCCAACGAAGCAAGCACTTGCTCTTCCAGTGTTCCTTGCATACTGGCCTCTTCGGCATCGGATACGCTTGCAGCCGGCAGCGGCCAGCGCAGTTCTTCAAGGATGTCGGCGGCGGATTCGACGAGCTTCGCGCCCTGCCGTATCAGCTGATGGCAGCCCCGCGAAAGCGGCGTATGGATCGAGCCCGGAATCGCGAACACTTCGCGACCGGCGTCCGCGGCAAGGCGTGCAGTAATCAGTGAACCGCTGCGCGGCGCCGCCTCGACGACCAGGCATCCGAGGGCCAGGCCGGCAATCAGGCGGTTGCGGCGGGGGAAGTTCCCCGCCAGAGGCGGTGTGCCAAGCGGAAACTCGCTGATGATGGCGCCCTTTCCGGCAATCGCTCGCGCCAACGGCTCGTTGCGTGCCGGGTAGATGCGGTCGGCGCCGGTGCCGATCACCGCCACCGTACCGGCCGGGGTATCCAGCGCACCGCGATGCGAGGCGCCGTCGATCCCCAGGGCAAGGCCGCTCACGATCGTCAGTCCGGCATCGCCGAGCGCGCGCGCGAAGGCCCCGGCATCGCGTTCGCCCTGTGCGGTTGCGTTACGACTGCCGACGATGGCCAGCATCGGGCGATTGAGGAACTTCGTATCGCCCTTGACGTAGAGCAGTACCGGCGGGTCATCCGCCGTAAGCAGGCTGCGCGGGTAATCCGCATCGGCCAGGGTAAGCACGCGGTTGCCCGGCTGCCCGGCCCACTCGAGCGCATCGGCAACGGCGGCGCTGCAGTCATGACCGAGCAGGCGCTCGGCGAGCACCGGATCGACCAGCGCCGACAGCGCCCGCGGCGTCGCTTCGAATATGGCTTCGGGCAGGCCGCAGGCTTTGAGCAGGGCCCGCTTTGCTTCGCCGCCTACCCCGGGAACCAGCGTAAGGCGGAGCCAGGCGGCGAGTTCGCCTCGGTCCGCCGCCATTGGGTCAGGGCGTACGGACGGCGTCGCCGACCACCATCGGCTGCGTCGAACTCATTACCAACGCATAAGAGATGCGTTCGAAGACGCGGAAGACATAGACCAGGCCGTTTCGCGTATCGGGAAGCTGGAACACCCGTTTTTCGCCCTGGAAGCGATCGACCACTTCCTGCCCGGCCAGGTCGGCTGCCAGCACGTGGCCGGGCTCAAGGCCGTCCGCCTTGCCACGATTGATGGTGAGTACCGACTGCGGTCCGCCATAGGTGACGCCGCCGTAGACCCCAAGCACCTTGGCGCGGATCTGCTTGGTCGGTGCGCGCGGCACGTAGGTCGGCACATCCTGGCGCGGCGCCGCCATAAGGTAGTCGTCGCGCTCGATCTCCTGCTTGGA
>CAYTFA010000404.1:0-2600 GCA_964436755.1 uncultured Rhodocyclaceae bacterium
TACTCGATACAAGTGTTGTTTTTCAGAATGATTCATCAAATCAAATTTCCATTGACGTTAATAAAAAGGGGAACATAGCCCATATTATTTTTGATTATCTTGACAAGAATGATGGGGCTATTTTTCAAATTATTCATACAGGTAAAAGTTCAAGAGATTTATCTATTAAAGGGAAAATAAAGGGTTCAACTATTCGTTTTTACTTATCTCGAAACAAGCAAATAACAGAATTAGTATCATTTCTATTGGCGATAATGTTTATTACATTCTTTGTGATGGTTTATATACAATCGTTCATGAGTTTAGCCTTTGGATGGATTTTGACAGCAGGGATAATACTTATGGTTTTATTCATGCTTTATATTAGCGGCTATACCAAGAAATTAGATAAAATGCTCCCTAACCGACTTCCTAAAGAATTCAAAGATAAAGTTACATCTTTTTAGATTTGTGAACGTTACATGACCGCCGCCGAACACCGCGTCCTAAGAAACCGATTTTGGCCGGAAAGCGCCCCTTTTTGTGATTTTTGATGCCTGCTTGTTAACCACAAAAAAGCATCTCGAAGATGCCAATTACCCAGGAATGCTCAATTGTCATTAGAACTGAATGGCACGGCTGATAAGGGTGTTACAGCTTCCTAAACGGGGTCGCCATATCCATAAAAACAGGACTTCGTGCCGCCAATGTATAAATCGTCACGCCGCATCCCAGAGTCCTCAGCGGGAGACCTTACGAAAAGGTCATCTCCATTGCGGTGTACGGGCTTGAGCCATTCAGCCATGACTATTATACGTCTGCGCATGTCTTTGCTGAACGGTTTCTTGGATAAAAAATGACGGCGCTTGCCCGTAATTCTGGAGTCCTCAGGACATGACCATGTTCTTTCGGGAAAAATGATCGCTATTTTGCGATCTTGCTGAGGTGCACCGGACAAGTGCGGACATTCGCCCACACTTTCGGGAATTCTGGCCTCAACTCAACGGCGGATTCGGCATCTGGTGGTTTTGTCCGCCAATCCCCGCGCTTGCCGGTAATGCTTGTCGTTGGGCGCCCCAAATCCATTCACAGATGTTAGGGTCATAGAATGCGAAAATTCATCTTCAATATGCAATTTCCAGATTGGTGCTCAGCCGTGAATATCCATGGCTATCAGTTTACGCGCGTTGAAGACTATGGAGAAAAAGTATCACGCTTACAACATCAACGTCCTTTTCACTCTGAATTCAAAATAGCACAAACAATGGGCGAACACGTTATCACTGCATATGTTGATCTTCCAAAGCATGAAGATCTAGCAGTTCTTGAATGGTCTAAACCCAATTCCACATCTCTTGTCGATATTCTGCTATTACTCTCAATTTTTACCGGGCGGGATGTCTTTGTATCCGGAACAGATAACGGACATGGTATTTATCTAACTGATCCAAGGCAATATCATGGGGGAGGTGTACTTAGAGCATCTTTACCTTCTAAAGCATCACATACAGATCAAAGTAAAAATGAAATCTATGACATTGGGTTTGAAGAAGGACTTAATCTAATATATGATTTGATTAGAAGTGAAGAGTGGTTACAAAAATACAAGCACGGTTATTTCTTGTTTCTAATGAAGCAGGCATCCTATCAGCAACCCATCGAATCTACATTCACGCAGTTCTCAATAATAATCAGCTATCGGTGAAAAAGATCGAACATTCCCCATCATTACAGAAGATCGAGTTTATTCTTACCGAGTTCGCTTTGAAGGCTGAGATTGATGGACCTTCTACAGAGCGTATTAAGACACTCGCAAACATTAGAAATAGACTTATACATTTTGGAAAATTCCCTGAGCAGGATTCAGTCTATGCTGATGCTGTTCTTTTTGTTCGATTAACCGAGTTTGTAATTGCAAAGATTCTTGGTTTAACGCCATCAAATGTCTTTAATACCACTGAAGAATTAGAGAAGTTTCTTAGCAAGATCACACCACCAAAATCGTGAGAGTGCCCAATATCGCATCCTCATGGAGAGTTCGCTTGCGAAATTTACCCTGCCAACATCTCCACTGCCGCCTCCAAATCCCGTTCTCCTGGTGTTGTATAAATCCGTGTTGTATTCAGGCTACTATGCCCGAGCAGGCTGGCCACCTTTTCCAGGCTGACACCGCTGTCGATTAGATTCTTCGAAAACGTGTGACGAAGTGTATGGGCGTGAACTTCCACCTTGGCAATTCGCCCCAACTCAGCCAGCCTGCGGTGAACGCCGCTGACCGAAAACCCCTCGCCGCGTTTGCCGGAAAATAACAAAGCGCCTTCGTCCCCACGGATGGCATGCCAGGCATTGAGCGATTTTCGTGCTTCAGCATTGAGCGGAATCTCGCGTCGCCTTTCCCCCTTCCCCTGGCGGACGATGATCTTGCCTTTTTTCGGGGATTTCACCACATCCACCAAAGTCAAATCACACAGCTCGCCGATCCTGAGGCCGGTGTTGAGTAAAACCTGAATGATGGTCAGGTCACGTTGCGCCAGCATTTTGGCGGACTCGGTCTGGGCCGCGTTCAAGGCTTGAATGGCTATGGCCATGAACAGCATCTGCGCCAGCACAGCCAGCAGTAC
>CAYTFA010000405.1:0-1406 GCA_964436755.1 uncultured Rhodocyclaceae bacterium
CATCTCTATGAGCAGTTCGGTATTCCGCTGCGTAACGTATGCCTTGGATCGGGAACTACTCTAAAAATATTCGCGATCCTTTGCACCCGCGCATAGTTCTTCGTGTGTAGAGCACGTATCTATAGCGGATGTTCAAGCCAATAGCGTCCCACCGCGAGGCAGTCAACCCGCTTCTCAACATAGGCGTGTATAGCCTCCCTGGGAGCACAGACTATGGGCTCTTCGTGCACATTGAAACTAGTGTTCAGTACAACAGGGATGCCAGACAGCGCATGGTAGGCTGAAATCAGCTTGTGATAAAGCGGATTTCGATCAGCTCGGACAAGTTGCGGACGTGCCGTCCCATCTACGTGAACCACCGCCGGGATGCGTGAGCGCCACTCTTGAACTACGTCGAAGGTGACCGTCATAAACTCCGCCGAATGTCGCGCCTTACCAACTCCTTCGAACAGCTCGTTGGCATGCTCGGCCAGAACACTTGGCGCAAACGGCATGAATTCTGACCGGTCGAGCCGTTCGTTGAGCCAATTGTTGATAGCCGATTCGGTGGGTCGCGCCAGCATGGAACGGTTACCGAGTGCGCGCGGGCCGAACTCCATTCGACCCTGGAACCAGCCGACGATGCGGCCGGCGTGGATTGCGTGGGCGGCGATGTCCACGAGTTCAGCTTCGTCGAGTTTACGGGCCTGCAAGCCAGTGGCAGCGAGGGCAGCTTCGATAGCCGCATCCTCGTAGGCCGGGCCGAGATAGACGTCAACCAGAGGTTCGTTATTCTTGAGGGCATCCGGATCCTGAGCCAGCATGTCGAGCAAGGCAGCGCCGACGCTGTTGCCTGTGTCGCTCATACCCGGAAAGATGAAGATCTCTTCCACCTCAGGTAGCATAGCAATGCGCTGGTTGAGCTTCACATTGGCAAAGACGCCGCCGTTGAGGGCCAAGCGCTTGAGTCCGGTCTTCTTCAGGTAGTTGCGCACGAGGTCGAGGGCCACATCCTCCAACACGAGTTGAGCGGCGGCGGAAATGTTCTCGCGGCTGTGGCCGGCGATTGCGGCCTTGAGATGGTTAAGGCGCCTTGCTTCGGCCTGGTCGCCGACGAATTCCGAGGCCAAGGTCAGGCCGTCGGCCGACAGGCGCAGTGCAGCATGGAAGTCCTTGTAAAGCAGCTGCGGATCACCCATTGCGGCCAAGCCCACTACCTTGCCCTCATGACGCATGGGGCGGAAGCCCAGCAGCTCGGTGATAAGAGCGTAGAACATGCCGGCCGACGTACCATCATCGTCGCTGGTGTGCTCTCGCTCGTAGCGGCCGTCTCGGAAAATTCCGGAGGTGTGATGCACGCCCCAGTCGCCCTGGCCGTCCATCGTGATCACGGCGCATTCGTTGAAGCCGCTAAAAAAGGCGGCTGC
>CAYTFA010000405.1:1416-2591 GCA_964436755.1 uncultured Rhodocyclaceae bacterium
GTAAAAGGCGGGGCCTGCCTTTGGGAAGCGCTCTCCCTTCAGGAAGGCATCGCGCCGGAAGTGCGTTGCGAAGTCCTTGCCGCGGGCCTTGAGGCGTTCGAGGAAATTGCACAACAGCATCTGGGGCCGCTCGGCGCCCTGATGGACGCGGCGGCGGCGCACTAGGCGGCGCTCCAGCTCCTTGGCCCAGGTCTCGCGGACGAAGTACTCTTCGGGGAAGAAGGTATAGAGCAGGGCGAGCCGATCCACGTCGGCGCGGGTTTTGCCGGCCATAGCCAGCACGGCGTCCGTCGCGTGTTCCATGAGTCGGCCCCCCTCGTTCTTTACACGGGTGATCCGCTCATCGGAAATTGCGGCCACCAGCTTGCGGCCATCAAAAAGGGCAGCAGAGGACTCGTGACCGGTCTGCAATCCAAGGGTGAGGGTCAATCAGGGCTCCGTACGAGGTCCGCGTGCGTGTTCGAACAGGGCGACCAGGCGGTCGGCGACGCGGTCCAGGGCGAACTCAGCGATCATCTCGCGGCCGGCCATACTCCAGGCGGTCAGTCGGGCCGGGGCTTTTAGACAGCAAATTATAGCATCGGCCAGGCAGGCGGCCCGTCCAGCCGGGACCACGGCGCCGGCACCGTAGCGCTCCATCCAGGCGGCAATGCCGGCGCCGTCGGTGCCCACGGTAGGCGTGCCGACGGCAGCCGCTTCCACGGTCACCATGTTGAGGCTTTCGCAGAGACTGGGATTCACGTGCAGGTCGGCGGCGGCCAGATGCTCGAAGACCCGAGTGCCCGCGAGAGCGTTGGTGGTAACGATGCCCGCCGTGGCGCCGGCCGCCTCGAGGCGGGGCCAGACGGCCTCCTGGACCCAGGGTGTCGCCGGGCCGCAGAACAACCACCGGACATCGGGCACTGCGGCGCGCACCGCCGGCCAGGCGTCGGCGAGGATGTGAAGGCCCTTGCCCTTCTGGTTGCCCGACAGGGTGACGATCACAGGTGCGTCCTGGGGGATGCCTAGTTCGGCGCGGATTGCGGCGCGCACCTGGGAGCGCTCGACATGGAGCCGGTCCAGCACGTCCCGGGGCGCCACCAGGTGGCTGGGGCAAGGATGGATGCGCTTGGGATCGGCGCCCTCGGCCCGCAGCAGGCTCTCGATGAGGGGCGACACAGGGCGCAGCAGATCGG
>CAYTFA010000406.1:0-2589 GCA_964436755.1 uncultured Rhodocyclaceae bacterium
ACATCATCACCCAGGCGGTGATGAACGTGGTGCAGGGCGAGCGCTACAAGACCATACCCGACGAGGTGCGCAAGTACGCGATGGGCTATTACGGCCGCCTCGCCGCGCAGCCCGCGGCGGAATTCCTCGAGCGGGCGAACCTGAAGCCCGGCGACCTGGTGAGCGAGCGGCCGGCGGAGCACATCGCACCGGGCCTGCCGCGCCTGCGCCGCGAGCTGGGCGCCGCGGCAAGCGACGAGGACCTGCTGCTGGCCGCCTTCTACGCGCCGGAGCTGACGGCGCCGCTGAAGAAGCCACAGCCGGCCTATACGTTCCGCACTTCGCCGCTTTACGAATTGATCCGCTATCTGGGCAACAAGGCCGACATCACCGGGGCGAAGCTGAATTTCGCCGGCACCGAAATCGGGTTCAGCAGGTAAGTCACAACACGCAAGGCACGCAGTACCGATGGCAGCAACCACCATGGAGAGGAGAACCACAATGACTACGCAAGGACCACTCAAGGCGCTGAAACGCCTGGCAGGCCCCGTCCTGGCTGCCGGCGCACTGCTGCTGGCGATGCCGGCGCTGGCGCAACAGAAGGCGACCGACTGGGGCTGGCCGCAGCCCTACGAGAAGATATCCGACAAGTCGGTGCAATGGCTCAAGGACAAGGGCTGGTGGCCGCTGCAGATCGCCTTCCAGCCGCCCTGGTCGGGCCAGAACACCATCAACATCGTGATGGACAAGCAGGGCCTGCTCGCCAAGCGCGGCATCGAGGCCAAGCTGCAGGCCTTCCCCTCGGGCCCGGCGATCAACGAAGTGATGATCTCCGGCCGCTTCCAGATCGGCAACGGCGGCAACTTCCCGTTCACCTCGCTGATCGACAAGAACATCCCGGTCAAGGCGATCGCCGTCATCAACGTGAACCTGATGCACGCGCTGGTGGTGCCCAACGATTCGCCGCTGAAGAGCGTCAAGGACCTGAAGGGATCGAACCCGCCGGCCACCATCGGCATCGTCACCGGCTCGTCGTCCGAGTTCTACTTCCAGATGTCGGCCGCCCTCAACGGCATCGAGCTGGGCAAGGACGTGATCCTGAAGAACATGCCGCCCGGGGAACAGATGGCGCTGCCCAAGGGCCTGGCCGGCGTGGTGCCGTGGGATCCGACCCCGACCATCATGGTCGAGGAACGCAAGAACGGCCGCGTCCTCGACACCAGCTTCCCCTACAACGTGTATGAGGGCAACTTCTACGTCCGCCAAGAGCTGATCGACAACGTGCCGGATGTCGTGCAGGCCTTCAACGACGCGGCGGTGGAAGCCACGCTGTGGACGCGCCTCAACCCCGAGGCGGCCGTGAAGTCGATGCAGGAAGACCCGAACCTGAAGAACTACTCGGCGGAAATCCTGCTGCAGCAGGTCAAGGCCTACAACAACCTGTACAAGCCGACCTACATGTATCCGCTGGCCGAGTTCTGGGGCAAGGCGAACGAGCCGATCTTCAACTGGCTGTTCCAGCAGAAGCGCATCCAGCGTCCGCTCAAGGCGGCCGACTTCGCCGCGGCGGTGGACAAGCGCTTCATGGACAAGACCTTCGCCAAGCTGGGCTGGGCCATCCCCAAGACGCCGCCCTTCATCCCCGCCAACTGGGCCGGACAGCTCGACAAGATGCCCTACCCGGACTACTCGACGCCGCTCAACACCAAGGCGCCGCAGGCCTTCCCCGAGAAGGGCGACCTGGTCAAGGCGTGGAGCTTCGGCGGCAAGACCTACAACCCGTAAGTGCATGACCCCGGGCGCGGCACGTGCCGTGCCCGGGTTGCTTCGGCATCCAGGGAGAACAACATGACAACAGGCGCCTCGCCCGGGGTCCGCGCGCCGGGACTCGCCTCGAAGGCCTTCGGCAAGCTGCGCCGGCTCGGCCTGATCACGGTCCTGCTCTGCATCTGGCAGTACGTCAGCCTGTTCGTGCTGGATGCCACCTCGCGCACGCTGCTGCCGCCGCCGACGACGATCTTCACCGCGGCCTGGGAGCTGATCAGCTCGGGCGAGCTGTACCGCCATGCGCGCGACAGCCTGAAGCGCGAAGTGGTGGCCTTCCTGTGGGCCAGCATCTCCATCCCGATCGGCATCGCCATGGGCTGGTCGCGCGTCGTCGACGAGCAGATGGACACCATTTTCGAAATGCTGCGGCCGATCCCGCCGCTGGCCTGGATTCCGCTTTCCATCCTCTGGTTCGGCGTCGGCGACGAGCAGAACCAGTTCATCATCTTCCTCGGCATCTTCTTCCCCATCCTGCTCAACACCATCAACGGCGTGAAGGGGATCGAGCCCAACCTGATCCGTGCCGCGCGCTGCCTGGGTGCCGGCGAGATCCAGATCCTCTGGCGCGTGGTGGTCAAGGCCGCGCTGCCCCAGATCGTCACCGGCATCCGCATCGGCCTCGGCGTCGGCTGGATGGCCCTGGTGGCGGCGGAACTGGTCGGCGCCAACTCCGGCCTCGGCTTCCTCATCAACGACGCGCGCACCGTGCTGCGCACCGACTACATCATCGTCGGCATGGCCTCGATCGGCGTCATCGGCCTGCTGCTCGACCAGATCATCCGC
>CAYTFA010000407.1:0-2580 GCA_964436755.1 uncultured Rhodocyclaceae bacterium
TCCTCGACGATGAAGCGCGCCTCGTCGCCGTCGGAATACGACTCGTGCACGCGGATCGGCTCGCCGGCGCCGGCCTCGGTCCACAGGTTCTTGCCCAGGCGCGAGGGATTGTTGCGGATGATGGCGTTGGCGGCATCGAGGATGTTGCCGTGCGAGCGGTAGTTCTGCTCGAGGCGGATCACGTTGGCGACCTTGAACTCGCGCTCGAAGTCGCGCATGTTGCCGACGTCGGCGCCGCGGAAGGCGTAGATGGACTGGTCGTCGTCGCCCACGCAGAACAGGGCGGCACCCTCGCCGGCCAGGAGCTTCAGCCACTTGTACTGGAGCCGGTTCGTGTCCTGGAATTCATCCACCAGCACGTGGCGGAAGCGCTCCTGGTAATGCCGGCGCAAAGGCTCGTTGCGTTCCAGTAGTTCGTAGCAGCGCAGCAGGAGTTCGGCGAAGTCCACCACGCCCTCGCGCTGGCACTGCGCCTCGTAGGCCTCGTAGAGCTCGACGCGCCGGCGCGTCCAGTCGTCCCAGGCCTCGACGGCCGCGGGGCGCAGGCCCTGCTCCTTCTGCGCGTTGATGAAGTGGCACAGTTCGCGCGGCGGGAACTTCTCGTCATCGACGTTCAGCGACTTCAGCAACCGCTTGACGGCCGCCTGCTGGTCGGCCGAATCGAGAATCTGGAAAAGTTGCGGCAGCCCCGCGTCGCGGTAGTGGGCGCGTAGCAGCCGGTTGCACAAGCCGTGGAAGGTGCCGATCCACATGCCCTTGACGTTGATCGGCAGCATGGCGGAAAGGCGGGTGAGCATCTCCTTCGCCGCCTTGTTGGTGAAGGTGACGGCGAGGAGGCCGGAGGGCGCCACTTGCCCGGTCGAAATCAGCCAGGCGATGCGCGTGGTCAGCACCCGGGTCTTGCCCGAGCCGGCGCCGGCGAGGATCAGGGCGTGCTGGGGCGGCAGGGTCACCGCCGCAAGTTGCGGCGGATTGAGGTGGTCGAGCAGGGCGGGCATGGGCCGGGCCGATTATATCGGCCGGTCCCGGCCCCTCGCTCCGCAGTAAGCACTAACACAGTGCGATCGGCCTTGTACGCGAGGGTCGATCAATCGATTTTGCATTGCACAAAAAACCTTTGAATTTAGGGTGTCGCACCTATATACAGTCTGTACAATCCGACATGCTGCAATGCAACAAGATTGGTTGCCATGCATGGCTCGGCGCTATCCAGCCCACAAGGCCGGGGCTCGCCGATGGAATGGGAGATGCAAATGAAGACGACGCCGAAGACCCCAAAAATCCTACCCTGGCTGGCGAAGAAGGCCGGGATCGCCGAAACGCGCGCGCTGGCGCTTTGGCACGACGCCGAGCGCTGGGCCGCACGCCGCGCCGCGCCCGGTTCGTCCGCCTACTTCGCGCTGGCGGTCGACCGCCTGCTTGAACTCGTCGCCGCCGAATCCCTGCGCGCCGACGCCGCCTCGTTCGGCTGGCGGCCCTGGGCACGCACCCAGGCACGCTTCTGGGCCCTCTCGATGCAGGCCGCCCACCATGCCTCGGCGCTGACGGCGCGCGGGTGGCGAATTGCGGAAGAACTGGCGACGCGGCGGCGCCACCAGTGGGGCTGAACGGGCGCAGCGCCCGCTAGCGGCGCACGGTCGGTGTGAGCTCGGTGGCGGCCTTCAGGCGCGTCGCCGCGATCCCGGCTTCCGCAGCGGTAGCGAAACCGCCAATCACGACCTCGTAGCGCCAGGTATCGCCCTCGCCTTGCAGCGGCTTGATGCGCGCGGCGAAACCGGCGCCGCGTGCCTCGTCATAGATGTCCAGCGCCGCCGCTTGCGTCGGCGCCGCGCCGGCGACCACTTTCCACTTGCCCTTAAGTCCGGCCGCGCCGTCGCCGGCGACGATCTCGGTCTCCCGCGCAAGACGGGCGAACACCTCGGCGTCGAGCGGCTTTACCTCGGCGGCCTTGCCGGCAGGCGCGTCGTAGAAGGTCATCGGCTCCGCCATCTCGGTGCTCTGTCCGGCGCGCGTGATTTCGATGCGGCCCTCGAGCAGCGCAACCAGGTCGCCGTCCTTGTCCGTGCGGCCCCAGACGTCGGTGCCGCGCACGCCGATCGTCGCCGTACCGACGCGGATCGCCACGTCGCGCGGCATCGCCTTCCTGAGCTTGCCCGTGGTGTAGCGGAAGGCGCCGGCCAGTACATCGAGCGCAGCGCGGAACGCCTTCTCCGGCTGCAGGCTGCGCGAATGCAGCGTGAAGCGCGCCGATTCGCCGAGCTTGACGCGGCTGCCTTCGGCCAGCATCAGGTAGGCGCGGGCGCCGGCACCGGTACGCAGCACGTCGCCGCTCTTGATCTCCATTCCGGGTTCCAGCGGCATGCTGCGACCGTCGCGATCGCGCCAGGCCGGCGCCTGCACGGCTTCGACGGTAGCGGCAGGTGCGGCCAGCGCCATCGAGGCGGGCAGCGCGGCAAGAAGGGCGAGCACAGCGAAAAGCCGGGAGAGGGATCGCATGCGAGTCCTTTCGTTCAAGGCTTGTCCAAATGCCAATGATGACCGGAATCGACCGGGATTAGGCCGCAAGCTGGCAGGTATAAT
>CAYTFA010000408.1:0-2559 GCA_964436755.1 uncultured Rhodocyclaceae bacterium
CCCCGGGCAGCAACGGCTCCGGCCTGCTCAACCAGGGCTACGTCGAGACCTCCAACGTCAACGTCGCCGAGGAGCTCGTCAGCATGATCGTCGCCCAGCGCGGCTACGAGATGAATTCGAAGGCCATCACGACCTCCGACCAGATGCTTTCACGACTTACCCAGATGTAAGGACCGCATCATGAGAAGCCTCCTTAAACTCCTTGCGCTCCCCGTGCTGCTGGCCGGGTGCGTCACCACCACGCCGCCGACGGCGGTGCACCAGCCGATGACCGTGCGGCCGGAAGCCCGCCCGGCGATCACGCCCAGCAGCGGCGCCATTTACAACGTCGCCACGGCAAGGCCGCTGTTCGAGGACCGTCGCGCCCGCTTCGTCGGCGACACGCTGATCATCAACATCCAGGAAAAAGTGCAGGCCTCGAAGAAATCCGAGAACAAGACCACGCGCAGTTCCACGGTCGATGTCAGCGTGCCGACCATCGTCGGCATGCCGTTCAAGGGTGCTCAAGGCACTGCGCTGTCGGCAACCGACACCAACAATTTCGACGGCAAGGGCGAAAACACTTCCTCCAATGACTTCACCGGCACCATCACCGTCACCGTCATCGAGGTCTATCCGAATGGCAACCTGCTCGTCTCCGGAGAGAAGCAGATCGGCCTCAAGGAGGGCGAGGAGTTCATCCGCTTCTCCGGGGTCGTGAATCCGAATACGGTCACCGCAGCGAATACAGTGACCTCGACCCAGGTCGCCGACGCCCGCATCGAGTACAAGGCCAATGGCTTCATCGACTCGGCGCAGGTGATGGGATGGCTGGGCCGCTTCTTCCTGACTTTCCTGCCCTTCTAGGGAGTCCGTCATGTCACGCATCGAAAAGAGCTTCCTTGCCTTCCTCTGGCTCCTGGCCGCCCTGCTGGTCGTCGATACGGCGCGTGCCGAGCGGATCAAGGACCTCGCCTCGGTCGCCGGCGTACGCAACAACCAGCTCGTCGGCTATGGCGTCGTCGTCGGCCTCGACGGAAGCGGCGACCAGACCACGCAGACGCCCTTCACCGTGCAGAGCATGATCAGCATGCTCTCGGCGATGGGCATCAACCTGCCGCCCGGCCAGTCGCTGCAGTTGAAGAACGTCGCTGCGGTCATGGTCACGGCCAATCTGCCGCCCTACGCGCGGACCGGGCAGGCGATCGACATCACCGTGTCCTCGATCGGCAACGCCAAGAGCCTCAAAGGCGGCACGCTGATCCTGACCCCGCTCAAGGGTGCCGACGGCCAGGTCTATGCGATGGCGCAGGGCAACGTGGTGGTGGTCGGCGCCGGCGCCTCGGGAGCCGGATCGAAGGTCGCCGTCAATCACCTTTCTGTGGGCCGCATTTCCGGCGGCGCCACGGTGGAGCGCGAGGTGCCGATGCCGCTGGGACAGGGCGAATTCGTCAACCTCGAACTCAACACGACCGATTTCGGCACCGCCCAGCGCATCGTCCAGGCGGTCAACAAGGCCATGCCCGGCATTGCCAGTGCCGCAGACGGTCGCCAGATACGGCTGCGGGCGCCGACGAACATCGACGAGCGCGTGAGCTTCCTCAGCCGCATCGAGAGCATCGAGGTCACTCCGGTGCGCATGGCCGCCAAGGTGATCGTCAATAGCCGGACAGGCTCGGTGGTGATGAACCAGGCCGTCCTCCTCGACAGTTGCGCGGTGGCCCACGGCAACCTCTCGGTTTCGGTCAGTACCGAGAACGCCTTCAGCCAGCCCGGTGCGCTGTCGGGCGGTCAGACGGCCGGCGTCGCCAATGCCCAGATCGAGATCAAGCAGGAGGGCGGCGCCCTGATGAACGTGCGGGGCGGCGCCAACCTGGCGGAGATCGTCAAGGCCCTCAATACCCTGGGCGCCAATCCGCAGGATCTCACCGCCATCCTCCAGGCGATGAAGTCGGCGGGCGCGCTGCGCGCCGAGCTCGAGATCATCTGAATCCTGCCTAAGGGCGGCTTTTGCCGCCCTGCTTCCGGCAACGCGATGGCGTGCGGCATGGGATGCTCGCGGGCGACATGAGCAACGGCAAGGACATGGTCGGCAGCGCGGCGACGCCCAACGTCTTCGACGTCGGCGGCCTGTCTGCGCTCAAGCGCCAGGCAAAAGCCGGCGATCCGGCGGCGAACAAGGTCGTCGCCCGCCAGTTCGAGGCGCTGTTCCTGCAGATGGTGCTCAAGTCGATGCGCGAGGCCACGCCGCGCGACGGCCTGTTCGACAGTGACCAGTCACGCATGTACGAATCGCTGCTCGACCAGCAACTGTCGCAGGTAATGAGCGGAACCGGGCGCGGTACGGGTCTGGCCGCCATGATCGAAGCCCAGTTGTCGCGGCAGAACCTTCCGCCTCAGCCGCTGGGCGACATGCCGCTCGGCGGACGTACCACACCCTTCATGCCGCTGCGCCGCGATTCCGGCTTGCCGCTGCCCGCGGGTAGCGGGCAGGTGCCGGCACCGGTGGCGCCCGGGGCGGCCGCGCTGGGCGCGCGAGTGACCAGCAGCGCGGTCGATTCCGCCACGCAGCGCGGTTTC
>CAYTFA010000409.1:0-2555 GCA_964436755.1 uncultured Rhodocyclaceae bacterium
GCCACCGTGATCGTGGACAAGAATTACGGCGCTGTCATGGCGCTGGCGGACCGCAGCGTGGTGCTGGTGAAGGGCAGGGTGGTGTTCGCCGGCGAGTCGACCGAGCTTTCCGGTAACCAGGAACTGATGCACCGCTTCCTTGGCGTATGAAGACCGGCTTCGTCAACGCCGGCGGCCACCGCCTCGAATACCAGCTCATTCCCGCGCACCAGATCAACCGGCCGACGCTCGTCCTGCTGCACGAGGGGCTTGGCTCGGTGGCAATGTGGCGCGACTTTCCTGCGCGCCTGGCGGCGGCTACCGGGTGCCGCACGCTGGTGTATTCACGCTATGGCTATGGCCAGTCGGACCTGCTCGAAGCTCCCTTCGCAACCGACTACATGCATCGCGAAGGGCGCGAGACGCTGCCGGAGGTACTGGCGGCCCTGGAAATCGAAAGGCCGGTACTGGTGGGCCACTCCGACGGCGGGTCGATCGCGCTGCTGCACGCGGGTGCCGGCCATCCGGCGGCCGGCCTGGTGCTGATGGCGCCCCACTGCTTCGTCGAGGACGTGTCCATCCGCAGCATCGCCGCCGCCAAGGTCGCCTTCGAGACCACCGACCTGCCGGCCAAGCTGGGCCGATACCACCGCGACGTCGATCGCACCTTCTGGGGCTGGAACGACATCTGGCTGCATCCCGATTTCCGCGCCTGGAACATCGAGGACAGCCTGCCGGGAATCCGCTGCCCCATCCTCGCCATCCAGGGCGAGGACGACGAGTACGGCACCATGGCGCAGATCGAGGCGATCGCCGCCGGCGCGCGCAATTCGCCCGGTGTCGAACTGCTGAAGCTTGCCGACTGCCGGCACTCCGCGCACAAGGACCAGACGCTGGCGGTGATCGAGGCGATCAACCGTTTCGTCGAGGGACTGGATTGAGTCCTCCAAAGGCGAACGCGAAACCCGCTTGAGGGCTGGTTCTTTATTCAAGGCAGAATTCGGGCCCTGGCGGCCGTAAGTCGCAGCGACCGACCAAGGGCAGGTTGGTGAGCGAAGGCGTTCTCCGAAGGCCTTCGGGTCCGACTGCTCCTCGGTCTGAATCGCTCCGGATCCTGGAGATGCCCTGGCGCCCTAGTCTTTGGGAATTCTGGAGGCGTCATGAGCAGCAAGCGATACCCGCGAATTCAAGAGCGAGGCGTTCGAGCAGGTCGCAACCACGCAAGGAATAAGGCAAGCGTTGACAAGTAAGTTAGAACCTTCTAATATTGCAAGCAATTACTTGCTTTTTAATTGTGATGGCTGAAATTTCGACAACGCGAGCAGCCTCAGAGATTCGGCGCCAACAGATCGTGGACGCCGCGCTTCAATTGGCCCAGGGCCAGGCCCCCGAGGCAATTTCTACGCAAGCAATTGCCGACGCCGCTGGCATTAGCCAAGGTGGGCTGTTTCGCCACTTTCCAACCAAGGATGCCATCTGGGCTGCCGCAGTTGGATGGGTTCGGGAGCATTTTCTGGCAGCGATTGATGCAGCTGCAGAAGCCGAAGCCGACCCGCTGCGCAAGCTGGAGGCCATGTTCTTGGCGCATGCGCAATTCGTTTTTGAGCATCCCGCTATGCCGCGGCTAGTCTTCCATGAACTTCAGCGGCCGATCGAATCCGCCCTGAGGGCCGAGGTGCGTTCCGTGTTGGTGGGATACCGAAGCCGGGTCATGAAGGAATTGCAGGCTTCGATGGCCAGCGGACGCGTGCCAGCGAGTTTGAACCTTTCTGCAGGAATGACGATGTATATCGGCATGATTCAAGGACTCGTCATGCAGTCGGCGATTGCCGAGAAACAAAACAGGCCAATCCCGGCCGCAAGAGAGTTGTTCTCCCTGTACCTTCGCGCCATAGGGGCTGACAAATGAAGTCGCGGAAAAACGCTTTGCTGGCGATCGTCGCCATAGCCGTCCTCGTCGTCCTCGCAGCAATCATCGGAATAGCGCGGAATGCGGTGGGGAGTTCCGTACGCGTCACGGCTGCGACCGCTAGCAGCGGAACCATCGATCCCGAAATTTTCGGAATTGGCACGGTCGAGGCGCGTAGTGCCTACAGCGTCGGCCCGACGATCGCCAGCAGGGTGGCCAGGGTTCTGGTGGATCAGGGTGACACGGTATCCGCCGGGCAACTTCTGGCCGAAATGGATCCGGTTGACCTCGAAGAAAGAATGGCGAGTTCCAGAAATGCTGTCGCACGAGCCGCAAGCGTCGTGCAGGCTACGGGCGCCCAGGTAGCTGAAGCGAAAAGCAAGGCACAAGTTGCGATAGCCAGTGCGACGAGGTTTGCCGACCTGCAAAAGAAGGGCTTTGTCAGTGCTGAGGCTGCAGACGCAAAGCAGCATGAAGCAAATGCGGCCAAGGCATCGCTCGAGGGTGCCGAGGCGAACCATGCGGCAGCCATTCGTGACCAAGACCGAATTTCGATGGACTTTTCCGGTGTGGTCAAGCAACGCGCGCAATATCGGCTGCTCAGTCCCATCAATGGCGTGGTCCAGTCGCGAGAGGCCGAACTCGGATCAACGCTGGTGGCCGGACA
>CAYTFA010000410.1:0-2540 GCA_964436755.1 uncultured Rhodocyclaceae bacterium
ATCGGACCGATCGCCAAGCCCAAGGACATCCGCTTTGGCGACAACCTGCCCAAGACGCGTTCGGGCAAGATCATGCGCCGCCTGCTGCGCTCGCTGGCCAAGGGTGAGGAAGTCACCCAGGACACCTCCACGCTGGAAAACCCGCAGATCCTCGACCAGCTCAAGCAAAACGCTTGACCTGGTCCGCCGGGTTTCGGCGCAGGCGGGACACCGCCAGAGCCAGAAACTCGGCGGGTTCGACCAGCTCAAGCAGAACGCCTGAGTCCAGGAATCTGGGCAGAAAACCAGGGGCGCTTCGGCGCCCCTTTTTTTGCGCCATGCCCGATGCAAGCAGGCCGGTCGCGCAAGTAAAATGGGACCCTTGAGACTGTCCGCCATCAGGCGGCAGCGGCATCGTTCGGGGGAGACAGAGGCTTGAACGCGCGCGTGCGCTTCGTAATCGCGGTAGCGGTGCTGGGGCTGCTGATGACGGCGCCGTTCCTGCTCACCGTCGGCGTCCTCTATGCCGACCTGCCGGAAGCCGAACGGGTGGCCTTCCGGGCAACCATGGAGCGCTGGCTGCCGATCGGCGCCATGCTCACAGTGGTTGCCTTCGTCTTCGGCCTGCAGCTCCTGCGTTCGCTGTTCCAGCAATACGTGCGCGGCCTGCTCGCCGTGGCGGAGAAGCTGCGCCTGATGCACGGCGCCAACCGCAATTTCCGCGTCGAGGCCGAGGGGCCGCCCGAAGTCCGTCAATTGATCGAGGCCGCCAACGTGCTGGCCCAGCAGCGCGATGACCTGCTTGCCGACGTCGATACCCGCATCGCCCTGGCCAAGGCAGCCGTCGAGGAGGAGAAGAACCGGCTCGCGGCGCTGGTGGCCGACCTGCCGCAGCCGGTGATCGTCTGCAACCTCGATGGCCGCATCCTGCTCTACAACAACCGGGCCCGGCTGCAGACGCGCGCACTGTCGCGCGGAGCGCCGATCGGCCTGGGCCGCTCGATCGACGGCGTCTTCGACCGCGCGTTGATTGCGCATGCCCTCGAGACGCTGCAGCTCCGCCTCGACCGCTCCGGCGGCCAGCCGCTCGCCCACTTCGTCACCACGACGCAGGCCGGCCAGCTCATCCGCGTGCAGATGACGCCGGTGCTCGCCGCGCAGGAGGGAGACGCAGCGCGCACCATCGGCGGCTATGTGCTGACGCTGGAGAACATCTCGCGCTACCTCGAGCACGACGCGCAGTGCGACCTGATGATGCAGCAGCTCGCCGAGGACAGTCGCGCCGCGATGGCAGGCGTGCGCGGCGGATTGCGCGATATATCGACGGTGGCTCCGGCGGCGCAGATCAATGCCATCGAGGCGGCCCTCGAGCAGTTGTCGGGCAAGCTCAACGCGGCCAGCAACCAGTACGCCGAAAGCATGAAGGCACGCTGGCCGCTCGAGGAAATGCTCGCCACCGACCTGATTGCCGCCGCACAGCGGCGCATCGAGGCGCGGGTCGGCATCCAGGTGCGCGTCGAGGCGGTGGAGGAGGACCTCTGGGTCAAGGTCGATAGCTTCTCGCTGACGCAGGCGGTGGCCTTCCTCGCCGCGAAGCTCGAGGAGAACTACGACACGCGGCTCGTGCGGCTGCGCGCGGGCAGTGCCGGGACGATGGTGCACCTCGACATACTGTGGTCGGGCACCGCCGTGTCCACCGAGACCCTGATCAACTGGCAGCTCGATCCGATGCACCTGGCAGGCGAATCGAGCCCGCTCACGCTGCGCGACGTCACCGACCGCCACGGCGGCCAGCTCACCTGCGGCCGCGACAAGGCGGCGCAGATGTCGCTGTTCCGCATCGAACTGCCGGTCGCGCTGACGCACGAACCCGACCACCTGCCCCTGCAGCAGGTCGAGAGCCGTCCCGAGTTCTACGACTTCGACCTTTTCCACCGGGCCCACGAGGACCACGCGCTCGACGACAGCAGCCTGACCGAGCTGGCCTATACCGCCTTCGACACCGAAACCACCGGACTCGAGCCCTCGAACGGCGACGAGATCATCCAGATCGGCGCCGTGCGCATCGTCAACGGCCGCATCCTGCGCCATGAGTGCATCGACCAGCTGGTCGATCCGCGTCGCCCGCTCAATCCGGCGTCGATCCCGATCCATGGCATCACCGAGGACATGGTGGCCGGTCAGCCGCCGATCGGCGAGGTGCTGCCGCAGTTCCACGCCTTCGCCGAGGACACCGTGCTGGTGGCGCACAATGCGGCGTTCGACATGCGCTTCCTGCAGCTCAAGGAAGCGGCGACCGGCATCCGCTTCACGCAGCCGGTGCTCGACACACTGCTGCTCTCCGCGGTGATCCACCCCAACCAGGAGACGCACAAGCTGGAAGCCATCGCCGAGCGGCTCGGCATCCCCATCATCGGCCGCCACAACGCGCTTGGCGACGCCTTCGTCACCGGCGAGGTCTTCCTCAAGATGATTCCGCTGCTGGCCGACCAGGGCATCCACACGCTGCGCCAGGCGCGCGAGGCGGCGGAGAAGACCTTCCTGGCCCGCGTCAAGTACTG
>CAYTFA010000411.1:0-2534 GCA_964436755.1 uncultured Rhodocyclaceae bacterium
CGCCGCGATAGAGCTCGGTGTGACCTTTCTGCCGGCCGAACCCCTTGACCTCGGTAACGGTGATGCCTTGCACACCGACGGCGGCAAGAGCCTCGCGTACCTCGTCAAGCTTGAACGGCTTGATGATGGCGGTGACGAGTTTCATGGTGCATTCCTTATTTCAAAGTGAGGTTGGGTGGTTGTGCTTGCATTCCGCCGACGCCGGCCGGGTCGCCGGCGGATGCATTCATGCTTCAGAAAGTCTTCTTGAACGAGAGCACGGCTGTGCCTTTGGCAACGTCACGGAACGAGGTGGGCGTCGCGTTGTTCATGCCCACGCCCCAGCAGTACGCTGAGTTGTTGGTGCCGCCCGCGGTCGGGTTGCCGCAATCTCCCTTGGCGTTGGTGGTCGAGTACATCAGGCCGACCACGCCGAAGCCGACGTCCTTGGTGACGCCCACGTTCCAGTCGGTGTAATCGGCGTCGGGGCCGTAGGCAGTCACGGCGACGACGTTCTTCACCTTCTGGTGGCCGACGTGCCCGGAAACGCCCCAGCCGTCGCCGAGGTCGTAAGCCGCGTTGATCTCGAGGTAGTTCGAGCCGCGCGTGTTGCGCGTCGCGTCAGGACCGGCAGCCGTGGTCGGCACCCAGCCGATGAAGTGGGACGACACGGCATGCGAGTACTTGACCGACAGCCACTTGTAGCCGAGGGACGCATAGACCTCCGTCGTATTCGGGTTCGCCAGCTGGCCGAACACGGCCGCGTTGCCCTTGGTCGCGGTGCCGGAGCCGGGATAGTTATAGGTGATGAGGCCGACGTCGTAGTTCCAGTCGCCGCCGGCGAAACTGTTCTTGTAGCCGCCGTACAAGTCGATCTCCAGGCTGCCCTTGCCGAGCCAGTCCTTCACCCAGGTGATGGTCGACGCGGCGACGCCGGCATACAGGCCGCTCGAGTGCGAATAGTCGAGGCCGGCCTGCAGGGCGGGCTTGCCGTGGGTCTGGCTGACGCCGCGGAACAGGTAATCGGACACGACGCCGACGTTCGGCGCGAACGTGTGCTCCGGGGTCGGATCGGCGGCAAACGCGGCGGCGGGGGCGCCCAGGGTCGCCGCGATGGCGACTGAGATGATGGTCTTGCGCATGGGGAAACTCCTTTTTGCAAACGAAAGATGACGACCCATCCAATGCGAAGACCATGCCAGCAGCCAAATTCACTACCAATCAATAGCTTAGATACCTCCAGGTGGCGCCAATGAAAGCGGAGCCGGCTGCCCGGGCACCAAACGCGAGCCTCGCGCACCAAACCGGTGCTTCGGAACCGGTCGATCAACCACCCTATGCTAGACTTCACCGACCCCCGCAAATATTCAATTGCCATGCTCAATCCCAAGCTGCTCGACGAAATGTCCGCCCGTGTCTCGACCCTGCTGGCGGCCACGCCGGCCGGCGATGTCGAGAAGAACCTGCGCGCCGCGCTCTCCGGGCTGTTCGCCAGGCTCGACCTGGTAACGCGCGAGGAATTCGACGTCCAGCGCGAAGTGCTGACTCGCACGCGGGAAAAGCTGGCCGCGCTGGAAAAGCGCGTTGCCGAACTGGAGGCCAGGGGCCGGCCGACGCCCTGAGCCCGGCGATGGGGCTGGCCATACTGCGATCGCGGGCGCTGGAAGGACTGTCCGCGCCCGAGGTCACGGTCGAGGTGCACCTGGCCGCCGGACTGCCCGCCTTTACCCTGGTCGGCCTGCCCGATACCGAAGTACGCGAGTCACGCGACCGGGTCCGGGCTGCGCTGCACAACTGCGGATTCGAGTTTCCCCAGCGGCGCATCACCGTCAACCTCGCGCCGGCCGACCTACCCAAGGAATCCGGCCGCTTCGACCTGCCGATTGCACTCGGCATCCTCGTCGCATCAGGCCAGATCGACGCACCGGCACTGGACGATCACGAGTTCGCCGGTGAACTCGCACTCTCCGGCGAGTTGCGCGCGGTGCGCGGCACCCTCGCCATGTGCGCGGCAATCAGCCGCGCGGCCGGTCCGGGAACCCTGGCGCGTGCGTTCGTGCTGCCCCGCGCCAGCGCCCCGGAAGCGGCCCTGATCGAAGGCATGCGCATCCTCGCCGCCGGCAGCCTGCTCGAGGTATGCGCCCACCTCACCGGGCGGGCGCCGATCGCTGCGTTTTCGGCACCGCCTGAAGCCGTGCCGGAACACTACCCGGACCTCGCGGAGGTGAAAGGGCAGGCGCCGGCCAAGCGCGCACTCGAGGTCGCCGCCGCCGGGGCCCACAGCCTGCTGATGAGTGGTCCGCCCGGCGCGGGCAAGTCGATGCTGGCCCAGCGCCTGCCCGGACTGCTGCCGCCCCTGACTGCGGTCGAGGCACTCGAGACCGCCGCGATCGAGTCGCTGGCCGGCGTGTTTCGTCCCGAGCGCTGGAACCGCAGGCCGTTTCGCGCGCCGCACCACTCTGCGTCATCCGCCGCCCTGGTCGGCGGCGGAGGTACGCCGCGCCCCGGCGAAATCTCGCTCGCCCACAATGGCGTGCTGTTCCTCGACGAACTGC
>CAYTFA010000412.1:0-2527 GCA_964436755.1 uncultured Rhodocyclaceae bacterium
TCGCCTCCGACCTCGACGAAGCCACCCGCAAGCAGCTCGAGCGCGGCCGCCGCGTCACCGAACTGATGAAGCAGCTGCAGTACTCGCCGCTGTCGGTGGCGCAGATGGCCGTTTCGCTGTATGCGTCGAACGAAGGCTTCATGGACGATGTCGACGTTCCGCGCATCCTGGCCTTCGAGAGCGAGCTGCATCAGTTCATGGCGCAAAAGCATGGCGCGCTGATGGACAAGATCACCACCAGCCGGGATCTGGACAAGGACGCCGAGGCGCAGCTCAAGGCCGCGGTGACCGAGTTCAAGAAGTCCTGGGCCTGATCGCCAACCGCTGACGTACAGCCAGACGAGGGGCGATCATGCCGGGCAGTAAAGAGATCCGCACCAAGATCAAGAGCGTCCAGAACACGCGCAAGATCACCAAGGCCATGGAGATGGTGGCCGCATCCAAGATGCGCAAGGCGCAGGAACGGATGCGTGCCGCCCGTCCCTATAGCGAGAAGATCCGCCGCCTGGCGGCGAACCTCTCGCACGCCAACGTGACCGAATATCGCCATGCCTTCCTCGGCCGCGCCGCGGCGGAGCAGGTAAAGCGTGTCGGCCTGATCGTGGTGACAACCGACAAGGGCCTCTGCGGCGGCCTCAACACCAACATCCTGCGCCAGGCGCTGCACAGCATGCGCCAGTGGGAGGCGAGCGGCGCCACTGACATCCGCGTGACCTGCATCGGCAACAAGGGTCTCGGCTTCATGCAGCGCATGGGAGCCAACGTCGTCTCGCACATCACCCACCTCGGCGATACGCCGCACCTGGAAAAGCTGATCGGGCCGATGAAGGTGATGATCGACGCCTTCCAGAAGGGCGAGCTGGATGCGGTGTACCTGGCCTATACCCGCTTCGTGAACACCATGAAGCAGGAACCGGTGATCGAGCCGCTGCTGCCGCTTTCGGGCGAGCGCATGGGCACGCCGGAGCGCAGCTGGGACTACCTCTACGAGCCCGATGCGCAGACGGTGATCGACGAGCTGCTGGTGCGCTACGTCGAGGCGCTGATCTACCAGGGCGTGGCGGAAAACATGGCGTCGGAGCAATCGGCGCGCATGGTGGCGATGAAGGCGGCGACCGACAACGCGGGCAACGTCATCAAGGAGCTGCAGCTGGTCTACAACAAGGCGCGCCAGGCAGCCATCACCAAGGAAATTTCGGAGATCGTCGGCGGTGCCGCGGCGATTGCCGGCTAACGATTCATTGCATTGAGGAAACAACCATGAGCAACGGAAACATCGTTCAGTGCATCGGCGCGGTGGTGGACATCAAGTTCCCCCGCGAGGCCATGCCCAAGGTATATGAAGCCCTGACCCTCGACGAAGCCAATGCCGGCAATGCCGAAGCCGGTCTTACGTTCGAGGTGCAGCAGCAGCTCGGCGACGGTATCGTGCGCACCATTGCCCTCGGCTCCTCCGACGGCCTGCGCCGCGGCATGTCCGTGAAGCCCACCGGTGCGGCGATCTCGGTGCCGGTCGGTACCGGCACCCTGGGCCGCATCATGGACGTGCTGGGCCGCCCGATCGACGAAGCCGGTCCGATTCCCACCGAGGAGCGTCGCCCGATCCACAACAAGGCGCCCAAGTTCGACGAACTGTCGCCCTCCGTGGAACTGCTGCCCACCGGCATCAAGGTTATCGACCTGATCTGCCCGTTCGCCAAGGGCGGCAAGATCGGTCTGTTCGGTGGCGCCGGCGTCGGCAAGACCGTCAACATGATGGAACTGATCAACAACATCGCCAAGTCCTACGGCGGCTACTCGGTGTTCGCCGGCGTCGGCGAGCGCACCCGCGAGGGCAACGACTTCTACCACGAGATGGAAGAGTCCAAGGTTCTCGACAAGGTGGCGATGGTGTTCGGCCAGATGAACGAGCCGCCCGGCAACCGCCTGCGCGTGGCCCTGACCGGCCTCACCATGGCCGAGAAGTTCCGTGATGAAGGCAAGGACATCCTGCTCTTCGTCGACAACATCTACCGTTACACCCTGGCCGGTACCGAAGTGTCCGCGCTGCTCGGCCGCATGCCGTCCGCCGTGGGCTACCAGCCGACGCTGGCCGACGAAATGGGCCGCCTGCAGGAGCGCATCACCTCGACCAAGGTCGGCTCGATCACGTCGATCCAGGCGGTTTACGTTCCTGCGGACGACTTGACCGACCCGTCTCCGGCGACCACCTTCCTCCACCTCGACGCCACCGTCGTGCTGTCGCGTGACATCGCCGCGCTGGGCATCTACCCCGCCGTCGATCCGCTCGACTCGACCTCGCGCCAGCTCGACCCGCTGGTCGTTGGCGAGGAGCACTACAGCGTTGCCCGCCGCGTGCAGGCCAACCTCCAGCGCTACAAGGAACTGCGCGACATCATCGCGATTCTTGGCATGGACGAACTCGCTCCCGAGGACAAGCTGGCCGTGTCCCGCGCCCGCAAGATCCAGCGCTTCCTGTCGCAGCCGTTCAACGTCGCCGAAGTGTTCACCGGTACGCCGGGCAAGA
>CAYTFA010000413.1:0-2526 GCA_964436755.1 uncultured Rhodocyclaceae bacterium
TCACCATCCTGCGCAAGCGAGAGAACTACAGGCGCGCCTTCCATGGCTTCGATCCCGCCCGCATCGCCCGCTACGGCGCACGCCGCGTGGCGCGCCTGCTCGGCGATGCCGGCATCGTGCGCAACCGCCTCAAGATCGAGGCGGCGATCGCCAATGCCCAGGCTACCCTGGCGCTCTACGAGGCGGGCGGCACGCTGGACGACCTGCTCTGGGCGGCCGTCGACGGACGGCCGCGCACCAATCGCTGGCGCCGCATGGACCAGATCCCGGTCACCACGCCCGCGGCAGAGCGGCTCTCGAAGGAACTCAAACGCCGCGGCTTCCGTTTCATCGGCCCGACCGTCATGTATTCGCACATGCAGGCCACCGGCATGGTCAACGACCACCTGGTGAGCTGCCCGCGCCACGCCGCCGTCTGACGCCCGCCGCGCCGCGGTTTTGCGGCGATTGTGGTTAGAATGGATGCATTCGGCGCCCCCGGAGCGTGCATGCAAATCGGCTTCGAAATCGTCCGCGACATCCTCGAGCACCGGCTGCACCAGAAGGATATCGAACGGCTGCTGCAGGGCCTCGACGAGGCCGGCAAGGCCGAACTGTTTTTTCGCATCACCGAGCTCCTGCGTCGCACCTCGGCGCTGGCCGACATCGCCAACCGGGTAAACGACAGCCTCTCGCTCGACGTCCTCTTCCCGCGCCTCATGGAAGTCGTCACCGAGGCGCTGAACGCCGACCGCAGTTCGCTGTTCCTGCACGACGCCGAAACCGACGAGCTGTTCTCGCGCGTAGTGCAGGGCGACGCCATCGGCGAGATCCGCTTCCCGGCGCACCTGGGCATCGCCGGCTCGGTGTTCAAGAGCGGTGAAGCGGAGATCATCGCCGACGCCTACGCCGATGCGCGCTTCAACCAGGACGTCGACCGGCGCACCGGCTACCACACGCGCAACATCCTCTGCGTGCCGATCCGCAACAAGAATCGCGACGTGATCGGCATCACCCAGGTGCTGAACAAGAAGACGGGCGACTTCGACGGCGACGACCAGCGCCTGCTCGAAGCCCTCTCGCTGCAGGCCTCCGCGGCCCTGGAGAATGCCCGCCTGTTCGAGCGCGTCGAGCGCCAGCAGCGCGAAGAGGCGCTACTGCTCGAGGTCAGCGTCTCCATCGTCGCCGAGATCCACCTCGACCCGCTACTCGAGCGCATCATGAAGGCAGCCACCTCGCTGCTCGACGCCGACCGCGGCACCCTCTTCCTGCACGACCCGGTACGCGACGAACTGTTTTCCCGCGTTGCCGGCGGCATGGGCGGCGACGCGCTGCGCTTCCCCGCCCAAGCCGGCATCGCCGGCGAGTGCTTCAGCAGCGGCCGCGTCATCAACATCGCCGACGCCTACGCCGACCCGCGCTTCAACGCCGACTTCGACCGCCAGACCGGCTACCGCACGCGCAACATGCTGTGCATGCCGATCGCGGCCCGCGGCGGCCGCAAGATCGGCGTCATGCAGGTGCTCAACCGGCGCGGCGGGCCGTTCTCGGCCGCCGACGAACGGCGCCTGCGGGCGTTTTCGGCCCAGGCCGCGGTGGCGCTGGAGAACGCCCAGTTGTTCGAAGAGGTCAGCGCCGAGCGCAATTACAACGAGGCCATGCTGCACAGCATGAACAGCGGCATCCTTACCCTCGATGCCAGCGGCGTGCTGATCAAGGTCAACGAGTCCGCACTGCGCATCCTGCGCCGCCGCGCCAGTGAACTCGTCGGCTGCCTGCTCGAAAGCCAGTTCATCGGACGCAATGCCTGGGTCGTCAGGAGCCTGGAGAAGGTACGCGCCACCGGCAACACCGACATCACCGTCGACACCGACCTCGTCATCGAAGGCGCCGAAACGGCCTCGGTCAACCTGGCGACGGTGCCGCTGACCAGCACCGGCGGCGAGCCGATAGGCTACATGCTGGTGCTCGAGGACATCACGCGCGAGAAGCGGCTGCGCAACACCATGTCGCGCTACATGAGCAAGACCGTCGTCGACCAGTTGCTGGAAAGCGGCGAGACGGAGCTCGGCGGCACCGGCCGCGACGTCAGCGTGCTGTTTTCCGACATCCGCGGCTTCACGTCCATCTCGGAGCGGCTCGGCGCCAAGGAAACCGTGGCCCTGCTCAACGAGTACTTCACCGAGATGGTGGACATCGTCTTCGCGCACAACGGCGTGCTCGACAAGTACATCGGCGACATGATCATGGCCGTGTTCGGCTCGGTGCTGCAGAGCAAGGATGACGCGTCGAATGCCGTGCTGGTCGGCAACCGCATGATGACCGGGCTCTATGCGCTCAACGAGCGTCGTGCGGCGCGCGGTGGGGAACCCATCCGCATCGGCGTCGGCATCAGCACCGGCAATGTCGTCGCCGGCAACATCGGTTCCATGAAGCGCATGGAATACACGGTGATCGGCGACCGGGTCAACCTTGCCGAGCGCCTCGAGGGTGCCAACAAGTTCTACGGCACCTCGATCCTGATCTGCGATGCGACCTGGGCCGCCG
>CAYTFA010000414.1:0-2519 GCA_964436755.1 uncultured Rhodocyclaceae bacterium
CGCAACGGCTTCACGCGTGAGGACATCGGTGCCCTCAAGGAGGCTTACCGCATGCTGTACGCCCGAGTGCCGCTGGAGCAGGCGCTAAGCGCGATGCGCGAGATGGGCAGCGCGCCGGTGCGAGAAGTCGCCGACTTCATCGCCGGCTCGAAGCGCGGTTTCGCCCACCCGACGCGCTGAGCCGCGGCTCAGCCGAGGAAGCGGCGGAAGAACTTCCCCAGCGAGCCCTTCAGCGCCGCCTTTTCGCGATCGCGAAACTCGTCGGCGTAGGCGCGGTCGGTAAAGCGGATGTGCTGCACCAGCCAGTCGCGCAGGAAGTGCACCAGGGTCAATGACAAAGGCTTGCCCGCGGCGACCGCCGCCTTTTCCTGGGCGATGCGGCCGATGAATTTCTCGTGCTCGGCCTTGTGTTCGGCATAGCGGCTGTAGCGCTGTTCGAGCATGAAGGCTTCTTCGGCGGAGAAGTGCGTCACGGTATAGCTTTCCAGCGCTTCCACCAGGCGCATCGCGGCCTCGGCATTGGCCTTGCCGACCAGGCCCAGCCAGACGTCGTTGATCAGGGCGAACAGGTGCTTGTGCTGGTCGTCGATCTCGTCGAGGCCCAGTGCATACTCGTCCGACCAGGCGGCCACGGATTGTTTTGAATTCATTGCGTCACCAAATGCGAAACCAGGCCGCATGGTAAACAAACCCGGCCTGCGGAAACAGCGAAACTAACGTCGTCCGCCCGCCAATTTCAGCGCTTCGGGCATCCGGCGCAGGCGCCAGACAACCACCGGACCGAGCAGGCCGCCGATGCCGAGGGTGGTCCAGGCCAATCCCCAGATCACCTGTTCGCCCAGGTCGCCTGCGCGCCCCCAATCGAGTACCAGCCCGAACACCCAGGGCGATATCGCGCCGGCGCCGAAGCCGAGCAGCGAGCGCAGCGAATAGGCCACGCCGAGGTAACGCGGGTCGGTGAGTTCGGTCAGCGTCGTCGAGTGGATGGAGGAATCGCCGACGCCGGTGACGTTGTAGAACACGGCCACCGCCACCAGCAGCAGCATGGGCGCGCCGATCATCCAGCCGAAGCTGAACGAACAGGCCAAACTCGCCAGGCCCAGGGCCAGCGTCACGGCGGTGCGTCCGTAGCGGTCGGAGAGCGAACCGCCGGCGACGCTGCCGACCATGGCGGCGAGGTAGGTGAGCGCGGTCAGCGTCGCGCCCAGGCTCACCGCCCGGCTGCTGTCGCTGCCGTTGGCGGCCGAGGCGGCGGCAAGGAAGGCGGGCAGCCAGGCCCAGAGTCCGAGCAGCTCCCAGGCGTGGAAGGTGTAGCCCCAGATCGAGAGCATGGCGGGCTTGTTCTTCAGCACTTCGCCGATGCGGCTGCGCGTGCCGTGACCGTCGGGCAGCGCGTGCACCACGTTGGGCACGCCGCGCAGCGACCACCAGCCGATGATCTGCCCGAGCAGGGGGCACAGGGCGCTGACGATGAAGCCGGCGCGCCAGCCGGCGAGCCGCAGCATCAGGCTGGCGATCAGCAGCCCATTGGCATAGCCGAGCGAGGCGGCGGCAAGGTAGAAGCCCAGGGCCAGGCCGCGCCGCTCGGGCATGCGCTGGGCGACGATGGCCAGGCCCGGCGTGTAGGAGCCGCCGGAACACAGACCGGTCAGTCCGTAGAGCAGCAGCGCCGAGACGAAGCCGTCGGCGAGGAAGGCGAAGAGCAGGCCGCTAACGACGGCGGCGATGCCGCTGACCAGATAGATGCGCCGCGCGCCGTAGCGGTCGGAGAGGAAGCCGACCGAGAACAGCGAGATGAGGAAGCCGACGTGGTAGCCGGACTGCACCATGCCGGCCTGCCAGGCGCTGAGCTGCCAGTCGGTGCGCAGCAGCGGCAGCACGGCCGACCAGGCGGTGAACATCGTGGCGAACGCCGCACGTGCGATGCAGAACTGGATCAGCCAGGCCATGCGCGGAGTTTATGTCCTCCGGCACCCGTTTGACTGGCCCGGCGAGCGGGTTTAAAATTGCCTTTGTCCGCCGAGTTAATGACAACTTGCGAGGCGGAGACGGCAGGGACCACGGGTTCCGGGCCGGAAAACAAATATCGCTAAAGCGTCGCCTGCTTCCGCCCCATAGCTGGCTTCGCCAACGATGGGGCGTTCTTGTTTCTGGAGCAGGACAAATGGCGCAAGAGTATTTCTTCACTTCCGAATCGGTCTCCGAAGGCCATCCGGACAAGGTTTCCGACCAGATTTCCGATGCGATCCTCGACGCCATCCTGGCGCAGGATCCGTATTCGCGCGTTGCCGCCGAGACGCTGTGCAACACCGGCCTGGTCGTCCTCGCCGGCGAAATCACCACCAAGGCCAATGTCGATTACATCGGCATCACGCGCAACGTGCTCAAGCGCATCGGCTACGACAACACCGAGTACGGCATCGACTACAAGGGCTGCGCCGTGCTGGTGGCCTATGACAAGCAGAGCCCGGACATCGCCCAGGGCGTGGATCGCGCTTCCGACGACTACCTCAACCAGG
>CAYTFA010000415.1:0-2513 GCA_964436755.1 uncultured Rhodocyclaceae bacterium
GGCATGGGGCCTGGACATCATCACCGCATGAGTCCTGAAGAAAGAGAGAAGGCCTGTCAGGCGAATCCCGAGCGCTGCAAGGAAATGAAGGAGCGCTTCGAAAAGCGCCGTCAGGAGATGGAGTCGCGGCGCGATGAGTTCCGCAAGAAGTGCGAGGCCGATCCCAAGGCCTGCGAGGAGAAGAAGGCGCAGTTCAAGGAGCGTATGGAAGAGCGCCGCGAGCAGTGGGACAAGCGCCGCGAAGAGATGCGCGAACGGCGCGGCGGCGACGCACCGACGCCGGCCGGCAAGTAAGGCTCAGGCGAGCAGGGCGGCCAGGTCCGTGGCGGGATCGGCCGCCTGCTGCGGGGTGGGCGACAGCTTGCGGTCCAGCAGCTTGCGCGCCGTCATGTGGTCGCCGGGCTGGTTCAGGGAATCAACAGCGACGAGTTGCCCGCCGCGGTAGTAATAGACGGAAAAGCTGCGCGCCGCCGGATTGCCGCGGGTCACCGTCTGCTCATAACCGGCGGTGAGCCCTGCCATCTGCAGCTTGACGTCGTATTGCTCGGAGCAGAACCAGGGCGTTGCGTCGAAGGGCCGCTCGCGACCGAGCAGCGCGGCAGCGGCCGACTTGGACTGCTCGAGCGCGTTCTGCACGGATTCGAGCCGGCGCAGGCCGCCCTCCGGCAGCCGTCGCGCTGCGCAGTCTCCGGCAGCGACAATGGCCGGGTCCGACGTACGACTGCAGGCATCGACGACGATGCCACCCTCCACCTCGAGTCCTGCTGCTGCGGCGAGTTCCGCGTTGGGCAGGACGCCGATGCCGACCAGAAGCAGGTCGGCCGCGTATTCCCGGCCGTCGCGCGTGCGTACCGCGGCGATGCGGTTGTCGCTGCCGACCAGTTCGGATACAGCCGCGCCGAGCACGACATCGACGCCATGGCCGGCATGCAGGTCGCGGTAGAACTCGGAAACCGGGGGCGCGACCACGCGTGCCATGAGGCGCTCCATGGCCTCGAGCACCACCACGTTCTTTCCCTTGCGCGCAGCGACGGCGGCCACTTCGAGGCCGATGAAGCCGCCACCGAGGACAACCACGCTGCGCGCCGCATCGAGCGCGCCCGCCAGTGTCCGGGCGTCGTCGAGCGTACGCAGGCCGAACACGCCTTGCCACTGCGCACCGGCCAACGGCAGCGGACGCAGGCGGGCACCGGTGCAGAGCGCCAGCCCCTGATAGCCGAGGGTCGAACCGTCGGCGAGACGAACCAGCCTGGCCGCGCGATCGACTGCCTTGGCTTCGGTGTCGAGCCGGAGCTCGATGCCCTTCTTGGCATACAGTTCGGCGGGACGCATGGCCAATTGCGCTTCCTTCGCCTCTCCAAGCAGGAAGGCCTTGGAAAGCGGCGGGCGCTGGTAGGGTGCATGCGGCTCGGCGCCGACCGGGGTGATCGGGCCGTCGTAGCCGTCGCTGCGCAGGGACTCGGCAACGGTAAGGCCGGCGAGGCCGGCGCCGACGATAAGCATTCCGCTCATGGGAAACCTCCGGGCGAGGCGGGCCGCCGCCCGCTGCCGCGACTCTAGCCGCTTCGCCCGGATTCGTGAACTACTTCGGCGGTGGGGGTTTGTAGGCCTGCGGCGCAATGCCAAGCTGGCGCGTCAGCGCGCGGCTTGCGTCGATTTCGGCGGCTACGAAGCGGCCGAAGTCCTCGCCGCTGAGGTTCATCGGCTCGGCGCCCAGCCTGGCGAGCTTTTCCCGCACGTCTGCTGACTGCAGGGCGGCCTGCACGTCCGCCGCAATGCGGCGCACGATGCCGCGTGGCGTCGCGGCCGGCGCCCAGAGGCCGAACCAGGCCGCACTTTCCTGGCCGGGCATGCCGGCTTCGGCAAGGGTCGGCACATTCGGCAGCGATGCCGAGCGCGCCGCGGCGGTGACGGCAAGCGCCACCAGCTTGCCGTCGCGTACGCCACCCACCGCACCGGCGACGGGCGGGAACCAGAAATCCACCTCGCCGCGCGCCACCGCGGCATTGGCCTCGACCAGCGACTTGAAGGCTACGTGCGTCGCCTCGATGCCGGCCTTGCGGCGGAACTGCTCACCGACGAAGTAGATCTGCGTGGTAGGGCCGAGCGAGCCGAACTTCAGTTTCGTCGCCTTGGCGCGGGCGACCAGGTCGGCGACGCTCTTGACGCCAAGGCCGGGCGCTACGACCAGCGCAAACGGCTGCCGTGCGAAGCCGGCGACGGGCACGAAATCCCTGGCGGGATCGTAGGGCAGGCCGCTGAACAGCGAAGCATCCACGGCGAACGAAACCGAATGCGCCAGCAGGGTGTAACCGTCACCCGCGGCCCTGGCCACCGATTCCGTACCGGGTATGGTGGTCGGCCCGGCGCGGTTCTCGATCGCCACCGGCTGGTCCCAGGCCGGTGCGAGTTTGTCGATGACGATGCGGCTGACGACGTCGGCTGAGTTGCCGACGGGATAGGGAATGACGAACCTCACGGGCTGCGTGGGGTATTTGGGTGTCTCGAGGCTG
>CAYTFA010000416.1:0-2512 GCA_964436755.1 uncultured Rhodocyclaceae bacterium
CGACGAGATTGCCGTCGAGGAAGCGATGCGCCTGAAGGAAGCCGGCAAGGCGACCGAGGTGGTGGCGGTGTCCTGCGGCATTGCGGCCTGCCAGGAGACCCTGCGCACGGCGATGGCGATCGGTGCCGACCGCGCCATCCTGGTCGAGTCGGATGCCGACCTGCAGCCGCTGGCGATCGCCAAGCTACTGGCGGCGGTGGCGAAGAAGGAAGAGCCCGGCCTCGTCATCCTCGGCAAGCAGGCCATCGACGACGACTCGAACCAGACCGGCCAGATGCTGGCGGCGCTGCTCGGCTGGCCGCAGGCGACGTTCGCCTCGAAGCTGGTGCTCGGCGAAGGCAAGGCGACCGTGACCCGCGAGATCGACGGCGGGCTCGAGACCCTGGAAATCTCCATGCCGGCCGTGGTGACGACCGACCTGCGCCTCAACGAGCCGCGCTATGCGACGCTGCCCAACATCATGAAGGCAAAGAAGAAGCCGCTGGACACCCTGAAGCCGGCCGACCTCGGCGTGGATGTCGCGCCGCGGCTGACCACCGTGTCTGTCGCCGAGCCTGCCAAGCGTGGCGCCGGCATCAAGGTGGCTGACGTGGCGCAGCTCGTAGACAAACTCAAGAACGAAGCCAAGGTGATCTGATCATGGCCATCCTCGTCATTGCCGAACACGACAATTCCAGCCTCAAGGCGGCAACCCTCAACGCCATTACGGCGGGCGCCAAGATAGGCGGCGAACTTCACGTGCTGGTCGCGGGCTCTGCCTGCGGCGCCGTCGCCGAGCAGGCAGCCAAGGTGGCCGGCGTGGCCAAGGTGCGCGTCGCCGACGCCGCCCATTACGGCGAACAGACCGCCGAAAACCTCGCCGCGCTGATCGTCGCCAATGCGTCGGGCTATACCCACATCCTGGCGCCGGCCACCAGCAACGGCAAGAACACCCTGCCGCGCGTCGCCGCGCTGCTGGACGTGGCGCAGATTTCCGAGATCGTCGCGGTGGTCGATGCCGACACCTTCGTGCGCCCCATCTATGCGGGCAACGCCATGGCCACCGTCAAGTCCGCCGATGCGGTCAAGGTGATCACCGTGCGCACGACCGGCTTCGATGCGGCGGCAACGGGCGGCAGCGGTGCCGTCGAGAGCCTCGCTGCGGAAGCCGACCTCGGCCAGTCGAAGCTGGTCGGTCGCGAACTGACAAAATCGGCGCGGCCGGAACTCGGCGCGGCGAAGATCATCGTCTCCGGCGGACGCGGCATGGGCAGCGGAGAGAACTACCACAAGGTGCTCGAGCCGCTGGCCGACAAGCTCGGCGCCGCCATGGGCGCTTCGCGTGCCGCCGTGGACGCCGGTTTCGTGCCGAACGACTACCAGGTCGGCCAGACCGGAAAGATCGTGGCACCGCAGCTCTACATTGCGATCGGCATTTCCGGCGCCATCCAGCATCTGGCGGGCATGAAGGATTCGAAGGTGATCGTCGCCATCAACAAGGATCCGGACGCGCCCATCTTCCAGGTGGCCGATTACGGCCTGGTTGCCGACCTGTTCCAGGCGGTGCCGGAACTCGTCGCCGCGCTGTAGTCCGATGAACTTCCCCGACGCCCTGTTTCCGCAGAGCTGGGCGCTCGGGGCCATTCTGCCTGTGCTGATGGCCTGGCTGTGGTGCCTGCGTACGGCACCATGGCGACGGCTGGCGGACTCCGGTCAGCTCAACGTCTGGCTGGGTACCATCGTCATGCTGACCCTGGCCTGGAGCCTCAAGGCCGGTGTGAAGCCGGGGCTGAGCCTGCACCTGCTCGGTGCGACAATGGTTACGCTGATGTTCGGCCGGCAACTGGCCATTGCGGGCCTGTCGCTCGTCCTCGCCGGGGTGACGGCAAACTCGGCCTGGCTGGGGCAGGGGGGCTGGGAGGCCTATGCCCTCAATGCGCTGATCCTCGCCGTGTTCCCGGTGTTCGTCGCCGACGCGATCCGGCGCGCCATGGAACGCTGGCTGCCTGCCAACTTCTTCGTCTATGTCTTCGTCGCCGCCTTCTTCGGCGCGGCCTTCGTCGTCGTCGCCACGGGTGTGCTGGCCTGCTCGGCGCTCTGGCTCGCCGGCGTCTATCCGGCGGCGATGCTGCTCGAGGATTACCTGCAGTACTACGTGCTGCTCGCCTTTGCCGAGGCCTGGTACAACGGCGCCCTGATCACGCTGATGGTCGTCTACTACCCGCATTGGGTGGGCAGCTTCGACGATCGTCGGTACCTGCTCAACAAGTAATGCATGGAGTGAACCGTACATGAGCACTTATTCCGCCCCGCTGAAGGACATGATGTTCGTGATGACCGAGCTTGCCGGCCTCGACAAGGTTGCCGCGCTGCCCGGTTGCGAAGAGGCGACGGCCGACGTGGTCGAGGCCATCCTCGACGAATCGGCGAAGTTCACCAGCGGCGTGCTGGCACCGCTCAACAAGAGCGCCGACGAAGAGGGGGCGCGCTGGGCGAACAAGGAAGTTACGGTACCCAAGGGCTTCAAGGAGGC
>CAYTFA010000417.1:0-2511 GCA_964436755.1 uncultured Rhodocyclaceae bacterium
TGGTGACGATCACCATCTGGCCGAAGTTGTCGGCGAACAACTGCTGGTCCAGCGACAGGAAGAAGCGCGGTGCGCCGTTGCCGATGTAGGACGACCACGAGGCAATGCGCTCGTCGCCAGCCAGCAATGCCTCGACGCGCTTCACCTCGCGTTCGGTGGCCTTCAGCGATGCGCCCTGCGGCAACCAGATATCCACCATGATCTCAGGACGGCTCGCGGCCGGGAAGAACTGCTTCTGCACGGCGCCGTTGAACGCCACCAGCGCCGCCGCGAAGGTGCCCACCGTAGTCGCGATCACCAGCCAGCGCCGGCGCAGGCACCATTCGACCAAGGCGCGGAAACGGCGATAGAAGGGCGAATCGTAGATGTCGCCGCCATGCTTCTCGGCGATCGCGCGCAGCTTGACGGGATCGAGCAGCTTGTAGCCGAGGAAGGGCGTGAACACCACCGCGACGATCCACGAAACCAGCAGCGCAATGGTCACCACGGCGAAAATCGAGAACGTGTACTCCCCGGCGCCCGACTTGGCGAAGCCCACGGGAGTGAACCCCGCCGCAGTGATCAGCGTTCCGGTCAGCATCGGGAAGGCCGTCGACGTGTAGGCAAACGTCGCCGCCTTGAAGCGATCCCAGCCCTGTTCCATTTTCACCACCATCATTTCGACGGCAATGATGGCGTCGTCCACCAGCAGGCCCAGGGCGATCACCAGCGCGCCAAGCGAGATGCGCTGCAGGTCGATGCCGAAGATCTTCATCGAAAGGAAGGTCATCGCCAGCACGAGCGGAATGGACAGCGCGACCACCGTGCCGGTACGCAGGCCGAGGCTGAGGAAGGATACGGCCAGCACGATCACCATCGCCTCACCCAGCGTGCGCACGAACAGGTTGAGTGAGGTCTTGACGATCTGCGGCTGGTCGGCGACGACCTCGATGTCCATGCCGACCGGCAGGTTCTGCTGCAGTTCCGCCATGGCCGTCGAGAGGTTCTCGCCCAGCGCGATTACGTTGCCGCCCTTGGCCATCACCACGCCGAGGCCGATGGCGTCGCGGCCGCCCACACGCATGCGGGGTTGCGGCGGGTCGGCCAGGCCGCGGCTCACCCGCGCGATGTCCCCTAGGCGGAAGTTGCGCCCGCCAACCGAAAGCGTGGTATCGCGCAGCGCATCGACACTATCGAAGGGCCCGGTGACCCGCAGGCGGATGCGATCCGTGTCGGTCTCGACGTGGCCCGCCGGCGCCATGGCGTTCTGCCGCTGCAGGGCATCGAACACCTGGGTCGGCACCAGCCCCATCGCCGCCAGCCGCGCCGGGCTCACGTCGATGTAGATCTTTTCGTCCTGCACGCCGATCAGCTCGATCTTCTTCACGTCGTTCACCCGGCGCAACTCGCGCGCCAGGCGGTCGGCCTCGCGGCGCAGGTCGCCCATGCCGTAGCCGGTCTTGTCGTCGCGCGCGACCAGGGCGAAGACCTTGATCTGCACGTCGCCGAACTCGTCGTTGGGGAAGGGGCCTTGCACGCCGGCCGGCAGGGTATGGCGGATGTCGTCGAGCTTCTTGCGCACCTGTCGCCAGGCCTCGGGCACCTCGGTCTTTGGGGTGTAGTCCTTGAGGATCACGATGGTCAGGGATTCACCCGGCTTCGACGCGGTGCGCAGCACGTCCACCCACGGTGTCTCGGCCAGCTTCTTCTCGATACGTTCGGTCAGCTGCTGTTCCACCTGCGCCGCGGAGGCGCCCGGCCACAGGGTACGTACCACCATGACCTTGAAGGTGAAGTCCGGGTCTTCGGCACGGCCGAGCTTGAGGAAGGAAATCACCCCGCCGACCATGAACACGATCATCAGGTAGAGCACCATCGACTGGTGCCGCAGGGCCCATTCGGAGAGATTGAGCTGCCTCATTTGGCGTTGGCCTGGGCGATGCGAACTTTTTCACCGGTGGTCAGCAGATTTACTCCTGCCGCGACGATAGTCTCGCCGCCGGCGAGCCCGTCGCTGACCACTGCGCCGGCATCGGTGTAAGCAGAGACGGTGATCTTCTGCAGATTCACCGTACCGTCAGCGCCGACTTTCCACACCGCCGCCTGCTCGCCCTGTTGGAAGATCGCGCTCAGCGGGATTAGCTGTCGGCCCGCACCGGCAGGCTCGCCCAAAGGAAAGCGCACGGTGGCGGTCATGCCCAGCGCCAGGCGCGGGTCGGCATCCTTGAGTGCGATGCGTGCAGCAAAGGTGCGCGTCACCGGATCGGCGGCGGGTGAGACCTCGCGCAAACGGCCCTGGATTGCCTTGTCGGCGCCGGACCACAGCTTCACCTCGGCGGACTGGCCGAGCTTGAAGCGGCCGACTTCGCTTTCCGGTATCGAAATCGCGATCTCGCGTTCGCCGTCGGGTGCCAGCCGGAACACGGCCTGACCGGCGCCGACCACCTGCCCCGGCTCGGCCAGCACCTGGCCGATCACGCCCGCGCGATCGGCGGCCAGGGTCGTGTAAGTCGATTGGTTGCGCGCCAGGGC
>CAYTFA010000418.1:0-2509 GCA_964436755.1 uncultured Rhodocyclaceae bacterium
CCTACACGACGCTCTTCCGATGTCGGAAGAGCGTCGTGTAGGGAAAGAGTGTATGCTGACCGAGGCGATCACCAAGAAGCCGCATGCCGTGCTGCTGCTGGACGAGATCGAAAAGGCTCACCCGGAGGTGTTCAACATCCTGCTCCAGGTGATGGACCACGGCACATTGACCGACAACAACGGCCGCAAGGCGGACTTCCGCAATGTCGTCATCATCATGACGACGAATGCCGGAGCCGAGGCGCTGCAGAAGACCAGCATAGGTTTTACGGCGAGCAAGGGTCCGGGCGACGAAATGGCGGACATCAAGCGCATGTTCACCCCCGAGTTCCGCAACCGGCTCGATGCAATCATTTCCTTCCGCGCGCTCGACGCCGAAATCATCCTGCGCGTTGTAGACAAGTTCCTCATGCAGCTCGAAGGCCAGTTGCAGGAAAAGAAGGTCGACGCCGTATTTACCGACGCGCTGCGCGCCTGGCTGGCGGAAAATGGCTTCGATCCGCTCATGGGTGCGCGTCCCATGGCACGCCTCATTCAGGACACGATTCGTGCGGCACTTGCCGACGAGCTGTTGTTCGGGCGCTTGCAGCAGGGTGGGCGCGTCACCATCGACCTCGACGAAAGCGAGAAGATCAAGCTCGATTTCGAGGATGCGAGCGCGCCAGCGGTTCCGACCACGATCTGAGGGCACAGCCCCATTCACGACTGAAGCTTCCGCAATGGAAATCCTGACCGCCGACCTCTGCGATCGGCACGAAAGCGAAGTTCGGATCGTCGAGCCGATGCTGCATAGCTTCGGTGGTCGGCCATCGTGTTCCGGGCGCATCGCCACACTCAAGCTTTTCGAGGACAATTCCCTGGTACGCAAGGCCGTCGAAAGCGACGGCGAAGGAAAGGTGCTTGTGATCGATGGCGGCGGCAGCCTGCGCCGTGCCTTGGTCGGCGACCAGCTCGCAGCGCTTGCCGTGCAGAATGGCTGGGCCGGACTGGTGGTGTATGGCTGCATACGCGACTCACGCGCCATCGGCGAGATGGACCTCGGAGTCTTCGCGCTGGATACCCACCCGCTAAAGACCGTAAAGCGAAACGTCGGTGAAGCCGACATCCCCGTTACGTTTGGCGGCGTCACATTCCATCCCGGTGAGTGGCTGTACGCCGATGAGGATGGCATAGTCGTCAGTGCCAAGCAGCTCGCTTAGATCAAGTCATATATAAGACACATCTCAGGCAGACCCAGCCTTGAGCATCGCGAGCGCCTAGTTCGCATTGCGGAATAATGAAATTAACTGACTGATTAACAATAATAAAAAAAATCTACTTCAGTCTTATATAAGACTGTTGCTGCGTTGCAAAAACCCCTCTATACTGTTGTTTTGGCTTCCGCCTGCTGGAGGCCTGCAGCTTCGACAACCCCCTAGAGGACCCACCATGACCGATCGAAAAGCACAAATCGCCGCCCTCGCCAAGGACTGGGCAGAAAACCCCCGCTGGAAGGGAATCAAGCGCGGCTACTCCGCAGAAGACGTGGTCCGCCTGCGCGGCACGATGCCCATCGAGCACACGCTCGCGCGCCGCGGCGCAGAGAAGCTGTGGCGCCTGGTCAACGGTGAAGCGAAGAAGGGTTACGTCAATGCCTTCGGCGCCATCACCGCAGGTCAGGCCATGCAGCAGGCGAAGGCCGGCCTCGAGGCCGTCTATCTGTCCGGCTGGCAAGTCGCCGCTGACGGCAACACGTCGGAAACCATGTACCCGGACCAATCGCTGTATGCGTACGACTCCGTTCCGACCATGGTTCGCCGCATCAACAACACGTTCAAGCGCGCCGACGAAATCCAGTGGTCGCGCGGGATCGGGCCCGGCGACAAGGAATTCGTCGACTACTTCCTGCCCATCGTCGCCGATGCGGAAGCCGGCTTCGGCGGCGTCCTCAATGCCTTCGAACTGATGAAGAACATGATCGCCGCCGGCGCCGCCGGCGTGCATTTCGAGGACCAGCTCGCTGCCGTCAAGAAATGCGGCCATATGGGCGGCAAGGTGCTGGTGCCGACCAATGAAGCCGTAGAGAAGCTGATCGCTGCCCGCTTCGCCGCCGACGTAATGGGCGTGCCGACCATCGTGCTGGCCCGCACCGATGCGGAGGCCGCCAACCTGCTCACCAGCGACCACGATGCCAACGACAAACCCTTCCTTACCGGCGAGCGTACGCAGGAAGGCTTCTACCGCGTCAAGAACGGCCTCGAGCAATCGATCAGCCGCGGTGTCGCGTATGCGCCCTATGCCGACCTCGTCTGGTGCGAGACGGGCAAACCCGATCTCGGTTTCGCCCGCGAATTCGCCCAGGCCGTGCTGAAGGCCTGTCCGGGCAAGCTGCTGTCGTACAACTGCTCGCCGTCGTTCAACTGGCGCAAGAACCTGGACGACAAGACGATCGCCAAGTTCCAGGACGAGCTTTCGGCAATGGGCTACAAGTACCAGTTCATCACGCTGGCCGGCATCCACATCAACTGGT
>CAYTFA010000419.1:0-2508 GCA_964436755.1 uncultured Rhodocyclaceae bacterium
CCTCCTCGGCCTGGTGGCCGGCCGCGGCCATCAGCGTCTCGTGATAGTCGAGCGAGATGACGTCGAGGATGAGCTTTTCCAGCGTCGGATGCTCGGCGCGCAGCAACGACTCCGAGCACCCCGTGCATTCCTGGAAGTGGAGCCAGATCACCGACGGGCGTTTAGCCGATTCAACGGCCTTGGCAACGGCCGCCTCGGCACCCGCCGGCAGGCCCAGCGTTGCGGCTACCGTCGCACAGAACTGCAGGAACTCGCGCCGCGGCATCTGCAACCGACGTTCGACGTCCTCGAGCGTCGCGCGGCCGGTATCGAAGAACTCGCTCATGTCGCCCATGTTTTCCTCCCCCAAAGAAAGTGCCGGATCAACCGCATATCCCGGATTGGGGGTACTCATGCAAGAGACGCACCAGAGCGGTGCCTCGTACCAAAGCCCGATTATTCAGTGGGCTACAAATATGTGCACTTGCAGTATATATGGTTAGCGGATAGCTACTATCCGTTACCATAATTCTTTAAATTTAAACAGGAAAACCTATGCCAAAGGCATGCGCCGGGGTGTGCGCGGGTGGGTCCCTAGTCGCCAGGCAGGGGACGATGACGAAACGAGACCAAGAGCGAAAGGTCGTACGTTATCTTCAACGCCCCGGCCGCCACCAACGGCACGGCCAGCCAGCCGGCGCCGAACAAGGCGCCACCCAGTGCCGGACTGATCGCGGCGGCAAGGCTGCGCGGGACCGCCGTAAAGCTGGCCGCGGCGGCCCGCTCCGCCGGAGTGACGACCGCCATGACGTAGGCCGTGCGTACCGGAACATCCATTTGCGACAGGGCTGCCCGCAGCAGCAGGAAGGCCAGGGCCAGTTCCACGTCGGGGGCAAGTGCCGCCGCGATGAGGAAGAGGCTCGACGGTATATGGGTAAACACCATGGTGTTGAGCAGCCCGAAGCGTCGCGCCACGCGGGGTGCGGCAAGCTGCGAAAAAGCGGACATGAGTCCGGTCCAGAAGAAGAAGGTGCCGGCTGCGGCCAGCGACAGGCCGAAGCGCTGGTACAACCACAGCGCAAGCAGTGAATTCACCACGAGCCCGCCGGCGAAGGAGTCGACCGAGAACAAGGCGGCAAGCCGCACGACGGTCGCGCGCGAGGGCCCCAACGGACGGCTTCGCGCTTCGCCGTCCGCCGGGGCGGGAGGTGGCAAGCCGGCATAGAGCGCCCAGGTTGCCAGGCCAACGGCCGCATAGATGCCAAACATTGCACGCAGTGCCGTCAGGCGATCGATTCCGGCCGCACCCAGCAGTTCGGGAAGTCCGGCTCCCAGCGCCCCAACCGCCGCGCACAGGGTACCGACCAGGCTGTAACGCGCAAAAACGTGAGTGTGCTCGCGTCCCGCCGCCGCGCCCGCCAGGCGCGCCTGCTCCAGCGGCAGGAATACGCTGACGTCGCCCGACCCGGGGTTGATGGTGCCGACGAACGCGACGACGAGGAGCGGCCAGAACTGCGTGAGCCCGGCGAATCCGAATCCCGTAGCCGCCATGAGCAACGCCGCGGCAGGCAGCAGCATGCTGCTGCGCGCCCGGTGTCCCCAGGCACCGAGGGCAATCGTCGCCAGCGCGGAGCCGAGCAGCGTCGCCGTGCTGATGACGCCGACTTCCCAGGTGCCATAGCCCAACTCGAGCAGGTAGGCCGGCAGGAGCACGGCCACGTAGCCATCCACCCCGGCGCGCAGGCCGCGCCCGACCAGAAGGCGGCGCACCGTCGCCGACATCGCCAGCCTAGCGAACGAAGGACAGCGCGAGCCCGAGCAGGGCGCAGGCGCCGATCACCTTCATGATGTCCGCCTTGTAGCGCCACAGCGCCACGATCGCGCATACGGCGGCGACGACGGAAAGCCACTCGAAGGTTCCGGCGAAGGGCTCAGCCACCGTCGCCCGGGGCCAGAACGTATGCCAGGCGAAGAATGCCGCCAGGTTGAGGATCACGCCAACCACGGCCGCGGTGATGGCGGTCAGCGGTGCGGTGAACCTGAGTTCCCCGCGCGTTGCCTCGACCAGGGGACCACCGACGAGGATGAACATGAAGCTCGGCAGGAACGTGAAGAAGGTCGCCACCGCCGCCCCGGCCAGGCCCGATGCGATGGACCCGCCGGCCACGGCCTTGGTCACTCCGCCAACGTAGCCGACCCAGGTCACGATCATGATCAACGGCCCGGGGGTCGTCTCGCCCAGGGCCAGGCCGTCGATCATCTGCGGCCCGCTCAACCAGCCGAAATGCTCGACGGCACCCTGATACACGTACGGCAGCACGGCGTAGGCCCCGCCTATGGTGAGGAAAGCCGCCTCGGTAAAGAACTCCCCCATGCGCCAAAGCTCGGGCAGACCGCGCAAGGCCAGCATCGCGACCGCCCAGACTGCGAGGAACGCACCGAGCATGGCAGCGAATCCGCCCCAACTGAAGCGCGCGTGCGGCGGCGGCGGCGTGTCGTCGTCGATCAAGGCCGGGCCAAAATTCTTGC
>CAYTFA010000420.1:0-2506 GCA_964436755.1 uncultured Rhodocyclaceae bacterium
GGCGGAAGCGCTGCAGCTTGCCGGTTTCGGTGCGCGGCAGGCTGGCGACGAACTCGACCTGGCGCGGATATTTGTAGGGCGCAATGCTCTGTTTGACGTAGTCCTGCAACTCCTTGACTGTCTCCGGGCCCGCGTCGTTGCCCGGCCGCAGCACGACGAAGGCCTTGACCACCTGGCCGCGCTCGTCGTCCGGTACGCCCACCACGCCGCACTCCGCCACCTTGGGATGGCGCAGCAGCGCGTCCTCGACCTCGGGCCCGGCGATGTTGTAGCCGGCCGAGATGATCATGTCGTCGGTGCGCGAGTGGTAGTGGAAGTAGCCCTCGGCGTCCAGCGCATAGGCATCGCCCGTGTAGTTCCAGCCGTTCCTGACGTAGTTGGCCTGGCGCTCGTCGGCGAGGTAGCGGCAGCCCGTCGGCCCCTTCACCGCGAGCCGGCCGATCTCACCCGGCTTTGCCGGCCGGCCGTCCTCATCCATGATGCAGGCCACGTAGCCGGGCACCACCTTGCCAGTGGCGCCGGGGCGCGCATCCTTCTCGTCGGCGGAGATGAAGATATGCATCAGCTCGGTGGCGCCAATGCCGTCGATCATCTCGATGCCGGTGGCTTCCTTCCAAAGCGCGCGGGTCGCCGCAGGCAACGCCTCGCCTGCCGAGACGCATTTGCGCAGCGTGCTGCCGCGCAGCGGTCCGGCGATTGCGGCAATGGCGCGGTACGAGGTCGGCGCGGTGAACAGGATGGTGGCCTTGTACTTCAGTACCGCATCGACCAGGTCCTGCGGCCCGCCCTGCTCCAGCAGCACGGTCGACGCACCGATGGCCAGCGGAAACAGCAGCAGGCCGCCGAGGCCGAAGGTGAAGGCCAGCGGCGGCGTACCCATGAAGATGTCGTCGGGCGTCGGCCGCAGCACATGGGGCGGCCAACAGACGCAGGGCGCCATCACGTCGCGATGGAAATGCATGGTGGCCTTGGGTTGCCCCGTGGTGCCGGACGTGAAGGCCAGGATGCAGGTATCGTCGCGCGCCGTATCCACGTTGGCAAAGCTCGCCGGCTGGCGTGCCATCGCCGCTTCGAGCCCTTCGGCCGAAGCATCGTTGAACCAGCGGACGTGCTTCAAGTCGGGGGATTCGGCGGCCGCCAGCTTCAGTTCCTCCGCCAGGCGCAAGTCACACAGGGCGTGGCTGACCTTCGCTTTGGCGATGACGTGCTTGAGTTCCTTGGCGCGCAGCAGCGGCATGGTCGCCACGGCCACGGCACCCGCCTTCATCACGGCAAACCAGCAGGCCGCCATCATCGGGTTGTTCGGCGCGCGCAGCAGCACCCGGTTGCCCGGCACCACGCCAAGCTCGTTCACCAGCACGTTGGCGATGCGGTTGGCGCGCTCCTGGAGGTCGGCATAGGTCCAGCGCAGGCCGGGCGCCTGGATGCACAGCCGACTGCCCCGTCCCTCGGCCACGTGGCGGTCGAGCAGCTCGGTAGCGCAGTTCATGCGCTCCGGAAATTTCAGTTCCGGCAGGTCGAACAGGAACTCCGGCTGCGCCTCCGGCGGCGGCAGGTTGTCGCGGGTGAAGGTATCGACATGCGCCGTGTAAGCCATGGCCCGCCTCCCGTCAAATGCGAACGCCGAGCTTGTAGCCCTCCTGGATCGCCGCGTCGAGACCGCGCGGCACCGTGGCGTCGCCCCCGCCGTGCAGCTCGTCGATCATCCACTGGAATTCGTAGAACAGGTCGTGGTTGGCGCGGCGCGGGCTGGAAACGATGACGTTGTCGCAGGGAATGAACTGTTCGCCGCCCTTGGCGGACTTGACCGTCGCGCCCTCGGCCGTGACCTTGACCAGTTCGGCCGAACAGACCGTCTTGATGCCCAGTTCGTCCACCCAGGCCGTGTGGCGCCATTTGAAGGTGGGCATGATGTCACCGCCGACGCGCTTGTCCTTTTCCACCACCGTCAGTTCGTGGCCATCCTTCTGCAGGCGCTCGGAAATCGTCAGGCCGATCATGCCGCCGCCTATCATCACCACGCGCTTGCCGACCGTCTTCTTGCCGTGGGCGACGTCGAGCGCATCGATCAGCAATTCGCGTCCGGGCATGTACTTGAAGGAATCGAGGTCGGTGCGGGCACCGGCGGCGACGATGCAGGCGTCGTATTCGTGCAGCACGCTGCGCATGAACTTGGCATTGGCCTCGGTATTCAGCTTCACCTCGATGCCGAGCTTCTTCGCCATCACGCCGTAGTAGTCGATCACGCCCTGCAGGTCGGCCGGGCGCGCCAGGTCGTTGGCAGCATAGGCAGCGAGGTTGCCGCCGATCTTGTCGGCCTTGTCGAACACGGTGACGGCATGGCCGCGCTTGCGCGCCGTGATCGCCGCCTCCATGCCCGCCGGGCCGGCGCCGATGACCATGATGCGCTTCTTCTCGGTGGCCTCGGTGACGTGGTACTCGGGCTCGACTTCGTGGCCCAGCATCGGGTTCATGGTGCAGGTGTAGGGCAGGTCGCGGAACAGGC
>CAYTFA010000421.1:0-2506 GCA_964436755.1 uncultured Rhodocyclaceae bacterium
CACACCCCGGTCTGGTTGATGCGCCAGGCCGGTCGCTACCTGCCCGAATACAACGAGACGCGGCGCCGTGCTGGCAGCTTCCTTAACCTGTGCAAGAACCCGCAACTGGCCTGCGAGGTGACGCTGCAGCCCCTGGCCCGCTTCGAACTCGACGCCGCCATACTGTTCTCCGACATCCTTACGGTGCCGGACGCGATGGGGCTCGGCCTCTACTTCGCCGAGGGCGAGGGGCCGAAGTTCGAGCGGCCTTTGCGCGAGGAATGGGCCATCCGCGACCTGTCGGTCCCCGATCCCCACGACCACCTGCGCTATGTAATCGACGCGGTGGCCGAAATACGGCGCGCGCTCGACGGCTCGGTACCCCTGATCGGCTTTTCAGGCAGCCCGTGGACGCTGGCCTGCTACATGGTGGAAGGCGGCTCCGGCGCGGCAACGGACTACCGCACGGTCAAGACCATGCTCTACGACCGGCCCGACCTGCTGCATCACATACTCGACGTGACCGCTCGCGCAGTAACCGGTTACCTGAACGCCCAGATCGAAGCAGGTGCCCAGGCCGTGATGATCTTCGACTCCTGGGGTGGCGTGCTTGCCGACGCGGCGTTTCGCGAATTTTCGCTGGACTACATGCGCCGCATCCTCGACGGGCTGGTGCGCGAGCGCGACGGCGAGCGGGTGCCGAGCATCGTGTTCACCAAGGGCGGCGGCCAGTGGCTGGAAGCGATCGCCGCCAGCGGCTGCGACGCCGTGGGGCTGGACTGGACCACGGACCTCGGCGCGGCGCGCCGGCGCGTCGGCGACCGCGTCGCCCTGCAGGGCAATCTCGACCCCATGGCGCTGTTTGCCGCGCCGGAGAAAGTGGCGACCGAAGCGCGGCGGGTGCTCGACAGTTTCGCGGCGGGCGGTGGCGACGGTGGCGGCCACGTCTTCAACCTCGGTCACGGCATCTCGCAATTCACGCCGCCGGAAAACGTGAAGGTTCTGGTTGACACCGTGCACAGCCACAGCCGGCGCGGTTCCGCACGGGCCTGATTCGGGAAGCCGCGCGGGGCGCGGGGTAGCCGACCGGCACCCCCGAAAAGGGCCGTCCACCAAGGCTTGCGGCGAGGGTCGGAAAACGCCCCCGGCAGTTGACTTACTCACAGAAATCCGCCATGCGGCGGAAAATCCGCCAAAAGTCCGCTGTCTTGCCGCAATCTCGTGCAACCGATTGTTTTATTGGTGTAATTTTTTGGTCAAATATTGCACACCGATGAAAATCGCCTTGCTGGACGGTCACTTAGGTGCCTCAACCCGAGCTTACTCACAAAGTTATCCACAAAATCTGTGTGTAAGGATTTTTCGCTTTGGCAGCAAAGCTTTAAGTCAATATGCCAAGGTTTTTTCGAACATCGACCGACAAGCGCTTGAGCCGGTATGAACATCGTCCGCATCGCCCTCGATGTGCCGGTACCGAAACTCTTCGACTACGTCGCCCCCGACTCTGACGAAAGTGATAGAGGGAGGCGTGCCACAGTCCCGTTTGGCAAGGGATTGCGCACGGGGCTCATTGTCGAAGTCGCCCGCTCCAGCGAGCAGCCTGACTCGAAGCTGAAATCCGTCGCGGCCATCCTGCGCGACCTGCCGCCGCTGCCCGAGGACTGGATCGCGCTCTGCGAGTTCTGCGCGCGCTACTACCAGGCGCCGCTCGGCGAAGTCACGGCGCTGGCGCTGCCGCCGCTGCTGCGGCGCGGGCGCATGCCGCGCGCGACGAAACCGGACAAGGACGACCGTTCGGATGTCGCCGTCCCCATGCCCGCGCTGACCGCCGCACAGGAATCCGCGGTAGCAGCAATTTCCGCACTGAAGGGCTTCCAGGCCGTGCTTCTGCATGGCGTTACGGGTAGCGGCAAAACCGAGGTCTATCTGCGCGCCATCGCCGAAGTCCTCGCCGCAGGCGGTCAGGCCCTGATGCTGGTGCCGGAGATTGCGCTCACTCCCCAGCTCGAATCGCGGGTGAGCGCCCGCTTTCCCGGCGCGAAAGTCGTCTCCGCGCACAGTGGCGTAGCCGATGCCGCGCGTGCCCGGGGCTTCATCGCCGCGCTCGAAGGCCGCGCCGACATCGTCCTCGGCACGCGTCTCGCGGTATTCATGCCGCTGCCGCGCCTGCGCCTGATGGTGATCGACGAGGAACACGACGCCTCGTTCAAGCAGCAGGAAGGCGTGCGCTACTCCGCGCGCGACGTCGCGGTCTGGCGCGCACACCAGCTCGGCATCCCGATCGTGCTCGGCTCGGCAACCCCGTCGCTGGAAACCTGCCACCATGCCTGGCACGGGCGCTACCGCCTGCTCGAACTGCCCGACCGGGCGGTCGCCGAAGCCATGCCCGAGGTGCACATCGTCGATACGCGGCGCCAGAAGCTGCAGGACGGGCTCAGCACCGAACTGCTCGACGCCCTCGCCCAGCGCCTGGCGCGCGGCGAGCAGAGCCTGGTCTTCCTCAACCGGCGCGGCTACGCACCGGTGC
>CAYTFA010000422.1:0-2505 GCA_964436755.1 uncultured Rhodocyclaceae bacterium
AGCTGGCGCAGGCGGTCCACCAGTTCGGCGTTGGCGCCGACCACGAAGTTGTCCAGCGTCGGCGGCTGTTCCGGCTTGAGGTCGAGCAGCATCTGCCGCGATTCCATCACGTGCCCTTGTAGAAGCGGCTGCCGAGGTAGGCCGCGCGCAGCTCGCGCAGGCCCACCAGCAGCGCGGCCGAGGCCGGCAGCGCGGCGAGCACGCCGACGAAGCCGAACAGCTGGCCGAAGGCCATCAGGGCGAAGATCACCGCCAGCGGGTGCAGGCCGATGCGCTCGCCGACCAGGTAGGGCGTGAGCAGGAAGCTTTCCAGCAGCTGGCCGATGCCATACACCACCAGCACGGCGAGGATGGGCCCCCAGCCGGCGAACTGCAGTGCCGCCACCAGCAGCGCCAGGGTGAAGCCCGTGGCGTAGCCGAGGTAGGGGATGAAGATCAGCAGCCCGGTGACGACGCCGATCGAGATCGCCGAAGGGATGCCGCCGATCCACAGCGCCAGGCTGTAGTAGGCGGCGAGGATGGCCATCACCAGCACCTGGCCGCGCAGGTATTGCGACAGCACGGCATCGATGTCGCGCGCCATGCGCTCGACGCGCGCATGCCAGGGGCGCGGCACGGCGTTGGCGAGGCGCCCCAGCAGGCCGTTCCAGTCGAGCAGCAGGTAGAACATCACCACCGGCGCCAGGAAGACGTTGACCAGGATGCCGATCAGGGCGCCGCCGCCGATCTTGAGCGAGTCGTACAGCCGCGAGAGCACCGTCTGCACCACGTCCCAGTTGCCGGCCGCCAGCTTCTGCAGCGAGGCGGCGTCGAGGTGCAGCTTGATGCCGAGGTTCTGCCGCAGCCAGGGCGCCAGCTTCTCGTTGGCCAGCTGCAGCGCCTGCGGCGCGCGCACGGCGATGAGGGCGGCCTCTTCCTGCACCAGCGGCAGCACGATCAGCAGCAGGCCGCTGCCCAGCGCCGCCAGCCCGAGCAGCACCGCCACCACCGCGGCGATGCGCGGCAGGCCCAGCCGTTCGAGGCGGTCGGTGACCGGGTTGCAGGCGTAGGCCAGCACCGCCGCCAGCAGGAAGGGCGTCAGGATCGGCGACAGCGCGTAGAGCAGCAGCAGCAGGCCGAGGCCGATGCCGATCCAGAGTGCGGTCTGCAGGCGGTCCTTGCGGATGTCGTCGGGGAGCGGAGGCATTTTCGGTAGAATCGGCGGTTACGCCGTCATCGGCGGCGTCGATTATCGCCGATCCGGCGCCAAACCGCGCCGCGCCGGCCCGGCGACACTGCAGACACCACCGCGACCCACCACGGACCACCGCCTTGACCGCACACGATCCCGCTGCCTCCCCGCTCACCTACCGTGATGCCGGTGTCGACATCGACGCCGGCGACGAACTCGTCGAGCGCATCAAGCCCGCCGCGAAGCGCACCATGCGCCCCGAGGTGCTCGCCGGCATCGGCGGCTTCGGCGCGCTGTTCGAACTCTCCAAGAAGTACCAGCACCCGGTGCTGGTCTCCGGCACCGACGGCGTCGGCACCAAGCTCAAGCTGGCCTTCCAGTGGAACCGCCACGACACCGTGGGCCAGGACCTCGTCGCCATGAGCGTCAACGACATCCTGGTGCAGGGCGCCGAGCCGCTGTTCTTCCTCGACTACTTCGCCTGCGGCAAGCTCGACGTCAACACCGCGGCCAGCGTGGTCGAGGGCATCGCCCGCGGCTGCGAGCTGGCCGGCTGCGCGCTGATCGGCGGCGAGACGGCCGAGATGCCCGACATGTACCCCGCCGGCGAATACGACCTGGCGGGCTTCGCCGTCGGCGCCGTGGAGAAGTCGGCCATCATCGACGGCCATTCGATCCGCCCCGGCGACGTGGTGCTCGGCCTGGCCTCGTCCGGCGCGCACTCCAACGGCTACTCGCTGATCCGCCGCATCCTCGAGCGGGCGCGGCCCGACCCGGACATGGACCTCGGCGGCGTGCCGCTCGCCGACGCCGTGATGGCGCCCACGCGCATCTACGTCAAGCCGCTGCTGGCGCTGATGCAGGCCGTGCATGTGAAGGGCATGGCCCACATCACCGGCGGCGGGCTCACCGAAAACATCCCGCGCGTGCTGCGCGACCACCTTACCGCCGTGCTCGAGCGCCGCAACTGGGCGCTGCCGCCGCTGTTCCAGTGGCTGCAGCAGCAGGGCGGTGTCGCCGACGCCGAGATGCACCGCGTCTTCAACTGCGGCATCGGCATGGTGGTCATCGTCTCGCCCGCCGAGGCCGGCATGGCCATGCAACTGCTCGCCGCCGCCGGCGAGCAGGTCCATCACATCGGCGTCATCGAAGACCGCAAGGGCCGCGCGCAGACCATCGTGGTCTGAATCCTACTTGGTAGTGCCGGCGGGCCGGTCGCATTGCCGGCCCTGGGGCGCCGTCCTGCGGATACCCTTGCTGCGGGGCCGCGCCAGGCCGTCGGCCAAACTCGCTGCGCTCGGACAAGTCCGGCGGACTTCCCCTGTCACGGCTCC
>CAYTFA010000423.1:0-2505 GCA_964436755.1 uncultured Rhodocyclaceae bacterium
TTGAATTCCATGGCCGGGTCAGCGGTAGGGCGCATCCTTGGCGCGGTCGGCGGCGATCTGCGCTTCGTAGCGGTCGCCGTTCGCCAGCAGCATCTGCTTGGTGTAGTAGAGGTCGCCGCGCTTCTCGCCGTGGTACTCGAAGACGCGCGTTTCGACGATGGCGTCGACCGGGCAGGCCTCCTCGCAGAAGCCGCAGAAGATGCACTTGGTGAGATCGATGTCGTAACGCGTGGTACGGCGGCTGCCATCCGCTCGCTCGGCGGACTCGATGGTGATGGCCATCGCCGGGCAGACGGCCTCGCACAGCTTGCAGGCGATGCAGCGTTCCTCGCCGTTGGGATAGCGGCGCAGCGCGTGCAGTCCGCGGAAACGGAAGCCCTGCGGCGTCTTCTCCTCCGGATACTGGACGGTGATCTTGCGTGCGAACATGTAGCGGCCGGTCACCGCCATGCCCTTGAAGAGTTCCTTGAGGAACAAGCTGCCAATGAAGTCTTTAGCGCCCATGGTTCTCTCCTCCACCTATTTCCAGATCGTCAGCGGCGACATCATCCAGACGCCGATAACCAGGATCCAGATCAGCGTAAGCGGCACGAACACCTTCCAGCCCAGGCGCATGATCTGGTCGTAGCGGTAGCGCGGGAACGTGGCGCGGATCCAGAGGAAGAAGAACAGCACGGCGGCCATCTTTGCCGCCAGCCAGTGGAAGCCGTCCGGGATGAAGCCGACCGGCGAGAGCCAGCCGCCGAGGAAGAAGATCGAGGTCATCGCCGAAATCAGGATCATGTTCGCGTATTCGGCGAGGAAGAACATCGCGAAGGCCATGCCGGAGTATTCGACCATGTGGCCGGCGACGATTTCCGATTCGCCTTCGACCACGTCGAACGGTGCGCGGTTGGTTTCTGCGACGCCCGAAATCAGGTACACGGCGAACATCGGCAGCAGGGGCAGCCAGTTCCAGGACAGGAAATTGATGCCATAGCCGGCGAAGCGTCCCTTGCCCTGCGCCGCGACGATCTCGCTGAGGTTGAGGCTATTGGAGACCATCAGCACGCAGATCAGTGCCAGGCCCATCGACACCTCGTACGAGATCATCTGCGCCGACGCGCGCATGGCGCCGAACATCGGGTATTTCGAGTTCGACGACCAGCCGGCGATGATGATGCCGTACACACCGACCGAGCTCATGGCCAGCAGGTAGAGCACGCCGGCATCGACGTTGGCCAGCACCCACCCCGGCGCGAACGGAACCACCGCCCAGGCCGCGAGGGCAGGCGCGATGGCCAGGATCGGTCCAAGGACGAACAGCTTCTTGTCGGCCGCGGTCGGGAACAGCACTTCCTTGAAGAAGAGCTTCATGCCGTCGGCGATGGGCTGCAGCAGGCCCCAGGGACCTACGCGGTTGGGGCCGATGCGCACCTGCATCCAGCCGATGACCTTGCGTTCCCAGAACGTCAGGTAGGCCACCGAGAGCAGCAGCGGCGCCATGATGAGGACGATCTTGGCAAGCGTCCAGATCAATGGCCAGACCGGCTTGACAAGGTCCCAGGCCTGCGGCCACACGGGGCCCCAGAGCCATTCGAAGAAGTGCAGGACGGTGGCTTCCATCAGGCCTTCTCCACCGTCAGTGCGCCGAACATCGCGCCCAGCGCGACCGTGTCGACATGCGCGGCGGCGATGCGCACCACGCCGTCCGCCAGGCCGCCGTCGAGCGCGGCAGGCAGTGTCGCGGAACCGGCGCTGCCGGTTGCCTTGACGCGATCGCCTGTGGCGACACCCAGGCGCGCCAGCGTCGCTGCATTCATGCGTGCGGCCGGCGCGGCGGAATCCGCAGCGCGCTGCAGGGCCGGCGCGCGCCGCACCAGCGCATCGGCAAAGTGGATCGGCACCTCGGCCAGGCGCTCCAGTCCGGACGCCGACGGGGCCGGGTGGAAGCCGATGGTGGCGATGCCGTTGTCCAGGCCGCCGACGAAGCCGGGGTCACCGCCGAGCACTTCGGCGCGTACCGCCTCGCTGCTTTCCTGGTCAAAGCCGGGCTGCTCGAGCAGATTGCCGAGCACGCGCAGCACCTTCCAGGCCGGGCGCGATTCACCCAGCGGCTTGCCTGCGGCATAGAAACTTTGTGCGCGGCCTTCGGCATTGACGAAAGTGCCGGAGGTTTCGCTGAAAGGCGACACCGGCAGCAGCACCGCCGCGTAGTCGAGCATGGCGGCCGACTTGAACGGCGTCATCACGATGGTACAGGCCGCCTGGCGCACTGCCGCCAGGGCCTGGGCACCGTCGGCGCAATCGAGTTCGGGTTCGGCGCCGAGCACCACGTACGCCTGGCGCGGGGCGGCGAGCATGGCCGCGGCGGCAAGCCCGCCGGCGCCGGGGACGGCACGGGCGACATAGCCACCGACGCTGTTGGCTGCCTCGCCGAGGAAGCCGAAACGGCCACCGAGCGTCGCGGCGATCTGCGCCGCGAGCGCCTGCAGCAGCGCCGCCTGCGGATGCTGCTGGGCGAAG
>CAYTFA010000424.1:0-2500 GCA_964436755.1 uncultured Rhodocyclaceae bacterium
TCAGGACGGCCTGGCCGACCACCATGCCCTTGTTGGCAATGATGTAGCGACGCTCGCCGTCGGCGTAGAGGACGAGGGCGATGTTCGCCGACCGGTTCGGATCGTACTGGAGGTTCTCCACCTTGCCCGGAATGCCGTCCTTGTCGCGACGGAAGTCGATCACGCGGTAGTGCTGCTTGTGGCCGCCGCCCATGTGGCGCGTGGTGATGTGGCCATGGGTATTGCGACCGGCGGTCTTGGTCTTCTTCTCCACGAGGGCGTCGTGCGGACGTCCCTTGTGCAGGTTCGGGTTGACCACCTTGACGACACCACGGCGACCCGGCGAAGTCGGTTTGACTTTTACGAGAGCCATTTAGGCAGCCCCCCCTTCGGCGAAATTGATTTCCTGACCGGGCTTGAGGCAGACGAAAGCCTTGCGGGTGTCGCTGCGGCGACCCAGCTTACGGCCGCGCTTGACCTTGCCCTTGAGGTTGGCGATCTGCACCGACTTCACCTCGACCTTGAAGAGCAGCTCGACGGCCGCCTTCACTTCCGGCTTGGTGGCGTCGGGCGTTACGATGAACACGACCTGCTCGTTCTTGTCCGCGACGAAGGTTGCCTTTTCGGAGACCTGCGGAGCGACCAGCACCTGGAGGAGCCGTTCCTGATTGAAGTTCTTGGTCATGCCAGCATCTCCTCGATCTTCGCCACGGCGCTCTTGGTGAACACGACCTTGGGGAAACGCACGAGCGAGACGGGATCGGCCTGCTGTGCCTCGACGACGAGCACGTTGGGCAGATTGCGTGCCGCCAGCGCGAGGTTGTCGTCGATGGTGTCGGTGACCAGGAGCACGGAGTCGAGACCCATGGACTTCAGCTTCTGCGCGAAGAGCTTGGTCTTCGGCGCTTCGATGGCGAAGTCCTCGATCACGGCCAGCCGATCTTCGCGGGCCAGCTGGGAGAGGATCGACGCCACGCCGGCGCGATACATCTTGCGGTTAACCTTCTGCGCGAAGTTCTCTTCCGGCGAATTCGGGAAGATGCGGCCGCCGCCCCGCCACAGCGGCGAGGATGTCATGCCGGCGCGGGCGCGGCCCGTGCCCTTCTGGCGGAACGGCTTCTTGGTGCTGTGATGGACTTCCGCGCGATCCTTCTGCTTGCGGTTACCGGCGCGGGCGTTGGCCTGATAGGCGACCACGACCTGGTGCACCAGGGATTCATTGAAATCGCGACCGAACAGCGTATCCGAGGCGGTTACCGTCGCGGCTGGCTGGCCTTTTGCATCGATCAATTTGAGTTCCATGCCGCCCCCGCTCAGTTCGAAGCCTTGACGGCCGGAGAGACGACGACGTCGCCACCCCGCGCGCCCGGCACCGCGCCGCGCACGAGCAACAGCTGGCGCGCCTCGTCGATGCGAACGACCTCGAGGTTCTGCGTGGTGCGCGTCACCGCGCCCAGCTGGCCGGCCATCCGCTTGCCCGGGAAGACCCGGCCCGGATCCTGCGCCATGCCGATGGAGCCAGGCGCGTTGTGGGAGATCGAATTGCCGTGGGAGGCGCGATTCGAGCTGAAATGGTGGCGCTTGATCGAACCGGTGAAGCCCTTGCCGATCGAGGTACCGCTCACATCGACCTTCTGGCCGACGCTGAAGATGCTCGCGGCGACGACGTCGCCCGGCTTGAAGCCGGCCAACTGATCGAGGGAAACACGGAATTCGCGAAGGACTTCGCCGGCTTCGACGCCGGCCTTGGCGAGGTGCCCGGCGGCCGCTTTGTTGACGCGGCTGGGGCGACGCTTGCCGAAGGTCACCTGAACGGCGGCATAGCCGTCGTTATCAGGCGTCTTGATCTGCGTGACGCGGTTGTTCGACACGTCGAGCACCGTCACCGGAATGGAACTTCCATCCTCGGCGAAGACGCGCGTCATGCCGACCTTGCGTCCGACAAGGCCTAGACTCATTTTTTCTCCTAACCCCCGGTTACGATTGACCGGGACCTGTTTGACTACCGAACCTGCTTACTGCGCGCGACGCCAGAAAAGGCGGCGTCCCGCAGAATTTCCGTTACTGAAGCTTGATTTCCACATCCACGCCGGCCGGCAGATCCAGCTTCATCAGCGCATCGACCGTCTTGTCGGTCGGATCGATGATGTCCATCAGGCGCAGATGGGTACGAATCTCGAACTGGTCGCGCGAGGCCTTGTTGACATGCGGCGAACGCAGCACGTCGAACCGCTCCTTGCGCGTCGGCAGCGGCACGGGGCCACGCACGACCGCCCCGGTACGCTTGGCGGTCTCGACGATCTCGAGGGCCGACTGGTCGATCAGGCGATAGTCGAACGCCTTGAGGCGAATGCGAATCTTCTGGCTTTGCATTGATACCAATCCTTAAAGAGCGAAATCGCGATGCGCGAAAAGGGCGGCATTCTACCGGCCTTTTCGCGGCATTGCAACAGAGATTATTCGATGACCTTGGCGACGACGCCGGCGCCGACGGTACGGCCGCCTTCGCGGATGGCGAAGC
>CAYTFA010000425.1:0-2115 GCA_964436755.1 uncultured Rhodocyclaceae bacterium
TCAAGATGACCGGGGTCGACGGCTACGTGACCCTGCAGTACGCCTCCGACGAACAAAGTACTGCACAGCCCGGCGCCGCGCGCTCGCGGCAGGCGCAATCGGGGTGGCGCAACGAAATCTTCGCCATGACCCACAGCTACGTCTACCACCCCAACCTGCTGACCCTCGACATCGGTGGCGGACCGATCCTGCATGGCGACAGCTACAGCGGCGACACGGGAAGCGCACAACAGCGCGGCCTGCTCTACAACTTCAGCGCCCGCGCCAACTTCCTGCGCGACAAGCCCTATACCGGCACGCTGTTCTTCTCCCATCTCAATCCGTCCGTCAGCGTCGCGCCGGGCCAGGTGCTGACGCAGGAAAACGTCCGCTACGGCTTCGATTTCTCGCTGCTGGCGCCAGCCACTCCGGTACCCATCCAGCTCGGCTTCGTCCGCGCGCAGACCCAGGGGCGCGGCGCAGACCGCGTGATCGACGACCGCATCGACCAGTTCAATGTCACCGCCACGCGCTCGTTCGGTGCGATCGGCCATACCCAGGTGCAGTTCCAGGCCAGCCAGCAGGCCTCGAAAAGCGGCAGCCTCGATCTTCCCGTGCAGTCGAGCAGCGCCGGCAACCATGCGCTCAACATCGACACGCGCCTGCAGCTCGGTGACAACCGGCAGTACGACCTGACCAACGTGATCAGCCTCAACGAGCAGACCTATGCGCTCGAGACCGGTGCCGTGCCAACGCTGAAGGACGTCCGCGTCATGTTCGATGCGCGCGCCCGGCATTCGGACAAGCTCCATACCTACGGTTTCTACACCTACGGCCGCAACAGTCAGGGGGCGCTGGAAACCGCCAGCCAGGCGGCATCGGCCGGTGTCAGCTACTGGCCGACGAAGGGCCTCGACGGCAGCCTCGGCGGACGTGCCGATACCAGTGTCACGCAGCAGTTCCAGACGCGCGCGCAAGGACTCGACGGCAGCATCCGCTACGAGGCGGCGCTGCCGCCCGGCACGGCCCAGGCCAGTTATGGCGCGCGCTTCGACCGGCGCCAGCAGGTGGCCGCCGTTCCGCAAACGCCGGTCATCGGCGAACGACTGACCCTGAGCGGCACCACCTACGTCGCCCTCGGCCATCCGCACATCGTCGCCGGTAGTCCCCTGGTGTCAAACGCGGCGCGCAGCCAGACCTACGTCGCCGGCATCGATTACGGGTTGCTCGTGGTGGGTACCGAGACCCGCATCCAGCGCCTGATCGGCGGGCGCATCCTGGACGGCGAGCAGGTGCTGGTGGACTACGCCTACGACGTCGGCGGCACCTACGCCTACGACCAGTTCGACCAGACCCTGAGCCTGAACTGGAACCTCTCGCGCTACCTGAGTGCGTACTACCGCCGCTTCGTCTCCGACCCGCGCCTGGTGTCGGGTACTCCCAGCTTTCCGCTGAACCAGGTCACCAGCACTACCTACGGCGCACACGCCGACCTGCCCGTGCACCTCGGCGCGGCGATATCCCTCGGCGGCAACCTAGAGCGCGAAGAACGCCACGAATCGATCTCCCCTTACCTGCGCACGTCCTTCGATAGCTACCTGCAGACCGACGAGCCACTGTTCGGCCTCGGCTTCCTGCGTGCCAGCACGCGCCGTTCGCGCATCGACTACGCCAATCCGCTGCAGAACTCCGACCTGCGCAGCGTCGAACTGCGCTACTGGTCCCGCCAGTGGTTCGGCATCGACCTGACGGCCGCGCTCAATGCCGAGCGCGACGACGCCGGCCTGCTGCCGCGGCAGCGGCGCGATGCGTCGATCGGCGCGCGCTGGCAGGAACGCAAGTTTTCGCTTTCCGGCAACTTCATGCATACCGTCGAATCGCAGGGCGGCGTCGATCGCAGTCGCACCGCATTCCAGATACTCGCCCGGCGCGAGCTGTGATGCGTACTGCCCTGCGCTTTGGCCGGTGTTGCCTCGCCATCGCCTACCTGGCGGCGACGCAAGTCGGTGCGGCGGAGGGCCCGGTGTGGCCGTCGTCACCCGCCGTGACCCGCATCGAGTACGTCCGGGCATTCTCCCGCGCCGAAGACCTGGGCATCGCCAAGGGCTTCTTCGCGCGACTCAAGGATTTCGTCTT
>CAYTFA010000425.1:2125-2489 GCA_964436755.1 uncultured Rhodocyclaceae bacterium
GCGCGTCGTCGTCTTCGGCGAAGCGGAAACACGCCTGGTCCGGCCGATGGCCGTGGTTGCCGGTGACGGCGTGATCCATGTCGCCGATCCCGGCGCCGGCGGCGTGCACCGCTTCGACACAAAGGCGGGCGACTATCGCCTGATCCCCGGCCCCGGCGGCAGTCCGCTGCCTTCGCCGGTCGGCCTCGCCCGTGGTGCCGATGGCGAGGTCTACGTCACCGACTCGAAGCTGGGGCAAGTCTTCGTGATTGGGCGCAACGCGCACGAGGCGGCCGCCCTGAGGCTGGACACACCACTGCGGCAGCCCACCGGCATACACTCTTTCCCTACACGACGCTCTTCCGATCATCGGAAGAGCGTCGTG
>CAYTFA010000426.1:0-2484 GCA_964436755.1 uncultured Rhodocyclaceae bacterium
CGCGTCACCCAGAGCAGCACCTGCAGGTCGCGCAGGCCGCCGGGGCTCTCCTTGCAGTTGGGTTCGAGAGCGTAGGGCGTGTCGTTGAATTTCGCATAGCGCTCCGCCTGTTCGAGCCGCTTGGCGCGGAAGAAGCCGGCCGGCTGCAGCGCTGTGCGATAGCGCGTAGAGAAATCGTCGAACAGGGGACGTGATCCGGTCAGGTAGCGGGCTTCGAGCAGCGAGGTCTGCACCGTGATGTCGCGTTCCGCCTCGTCCAAGCAGTGCTCCACGCTGCGCACGCTGTGGCCGATGTCGAGGCCGATGTCCCAAAGCACGCCGACCAGTTGCTCGAGGCGTCCTGCGGAGTGCGTGCCGGGCGCGCAATCGGCCTCGTCGGGGACCAGGATCAGCAGGTCGACGTCGGAGCCCGGATACAGCTCGCCGCGTCCGTAACCGCCGACGGCGACCAGGGTGCAACCGGCCGGCATGTCGAGTTCCCGCCAGACGTCGCGCAGCACGCCATCGACCAGGGCTGCGCGGCCGTGCAGCAGGGCAGCGGCGTTACGCCCGGCACGCCATGCCGTGGCGAGGGCCTCACGTCCGGCGGCAAGGCTCTGTCGCGCCGCCACGGCGAACTGGCGCGGGTCGGCGACGGCGGTGGCAGGCGGTGGCACGTCGGCCATCGCGCTCAGGGCAGGATCCGGATGTCGGGAGGGCAGGGCGGTGCCCCGGCGGACAGGGTCAGAACCTCGACGCCGGTCGCCGTGACGCAGACGGTGTGCTCCCACTGCGCCGACAGGCTGCGGTCCTTGGTGACAATGGTCCAGCCGTCGGGCAGCTCGGAGATGGCAGCCTTGCCTGCATTGATCATCGGCTCGATGGTGAATACCATGCCGGTCTCGAGCAGCGGCCCGTCCGACGCGCGGCCGTAGTGGAGTACCTGCGGCTCTTCGTGGAAGTTGCGACCGATGCCGTGGCCGCAGAATTCGCGCACCACGGAAAAGCCGGCAGCCTCCGCATGCTTCTGAATGGCTTCGCCGATGGCACCAAGGCGCACGCCCGGTCGCACCGCGGCGATGCCGCGCCACATGCATTCGTGGGTTGTCGCCACCAGGCGCCGGGCGAGGATGGAAACCTCGCCGACGCAGAAGGTGCGGCTGGTGTCACCGTGCCAGCCGTCCTTGATGGTGGTGATGTCCAGGTTGACGATGTCGCCCTTCTTCAGCGGCCGGTCATTGGGCACGCCGTGGCAGACCTGATGGTTGATCGACGCGCAGATGGACTTGGGGTAGGGCGCGTAGCCGGGTGGCGCGTAATTGAGCGGCGCCGGAATGCAGCCCTGGATGTTGACCATGTAGTCGTGGCAGAGCCGGTCGAGCTCGGCGGTCGTGACGCCCGGCTTGACGAAAGGCTCGATGTAGTCGAGTACCTCGCCGGCAAGTCGGCAGGCGACCCGCATTGCGGCGATGTCCTGCGCGGTCTTTATCGAGATGGGCATGGAGGCGGTGCGGAACGCGGATGGCGCATTTTACCCGCGGGCCACCGGCACGACGTGCCGGCGGTTCAGAAGAACATGCGCTCGCCCTTGCGGAAGAACTCGACCGAGTAGGACACCTGCCCCTGCGGGTATTCCTTGGTTTCGACCGACCTGGTCTCGACGCGGTAGGCAATGTCGTCGGAAAGCCGTGCACAGGTGGTGGACATCCCTTCCAGCAGGCGGCTGCCAGGATAGGCGTTGAGCATCAGGTGGTAGGGCGGGCAGGTGTCGCACATGCGCACGGCACCCACGATGGGCGAGCCGATGATGGTCAGGTCGCCGACGATGGGGGTGAGGTAGCAGGGTCCGGCGTCGATGCCGATGGAAAGCCCGATGCCCGACGGCTCGTTGCGCATGTTGGCGACGAAGGCCGGGTAGTAGTAGGTACGGAAGTTGTCCATCACCGAACAGCAGAAGTCGAGCACGGTCTCCATGTGCTCGCCGAACGACTTTTCCACCAGCCAGTAGCAGATGAAGCCGTCGCCCGTGAACTTGTCGAACCAGCCGCCGTGGTAGTGGAGCACGGTGCGGAATTCGGCGACGAAGTCGTCGAGCGTGCGCGCGTACTGGGGAACGTCGATCGACTCCTTGAGCACGCTCGAGGAGCGGCGGATGTCTACGGTGACGACGATGGCCTCGATTGCCGAGATCTCGGTGATGGCCTTGCGGATCGAGGGCGATACGTTGGTGCGCGTCGGATCGAACCGGTCCAGCGGCGCATGGCTGCGGAACTGGTGCTCGATTTCTTCACCCTCGGCGATCAGGGCTTTCATCGGGATCGGATTCACGGGCGCGGCTTCCTAATGGGACTTAGTACCAACGGCATAGTCTAGCGGGACTTTAGCGCATGGTACGCGCGGCAGGCGCAGGACGGTGTTGCGTGTTGGGGCATTTTCGGGTTACAATCAACGGCTTGACCGGGGTGGTCCCGGCCAAATCCTCACGCCCGGCGCCGATAGGGTGGC